>JACCUF010000265.1 GCA_013811975.1 Geodermatophilaceae bacterium
CGGCGAGCGCTGTCGTGACCTGGTCGGGGCTGCTGGGCCTGCTCGCATTGCTGTTGCTCGGAATCTCCCGACTGCGCGGTGATGGCAGGCAGCCGGCGACCGACCTCCCGGACGAGCTCGATTTGTCCGATGGCTCGGCCCCGCTCGCACCGGAATCTCAGCGGTCAGGCACCATCGAGTAGATGACAGGCACCGATCGTCGAGCGCGTACCTTCTACGACGAGGTGGGCGGGCACGAGACCTTCCAACGGCTCATTGCACACTTCTACGCCGGAGTCGCCGTGGATCCCATCCTGCGCCAGGTCTATCCGGAGGAGGATCTCGGCCCAGCTGAGGAGCGGTTCCGGATGTTCCTCGAGCAGTACTGGGGTGGACCGACCACCTACTCCGAACAGCGGGGGCACCCGCGGCTGAGGATGAGGCACGCACCGTTCTCCATCGGCGAGGTCGAGCGGGATGCCTGGCTCGCCCGGATGCGGACCGCGGTGGACAGCCTCGAATTGACCCCGGAACAGGACGAGACCCTCTGGGGCTACTTCACGATGGCCGCACAGAGCATGATCAACCGTTTCCCAGTGGGCTGAACGGAGTTCAGGGCTCGGTATCGAGGAACCGTTCGAGGTAGGACCGCTCCTCCGGAGTGATCCGGCGAGGTCGGGCGGCCTGGATGTCGTAGGTGGCCAGGAGCGAGTTCGCCGTGACTGCGAGGGTGTCGCCGTCATAGACCAGGTAGTCGACCCGATAGGACGCGGCGCGCAGCTGCGAGATCCAGCATTCGACGATCAGCGGCTGGGCCGAATAGATGACCGGCCTCTTGTAGTCGATCTCATGCCGGACGACGACCACGCCTTCGGACAGGGTGGTGACGCCCTCGTCCTTGGCATCGGAGAAGAAGATCTCGACGCGAGCCTGCTCGAGGTAGGTGAGGAACGCCGAGTTGTTGACGTGCTGGAACGGATCCTGATCCGACCAGCGCATCGGCACCGGCACTCGCTGCCGTGGCATCGTCGTAGGCTCGATCAGTCGCGGGTGAGCTTACGGTAGGTGGCGCGATGTGGGCGAGCCGCCTCCGGTCCCAGCCGCTCGATCTTGTTCTCCTCATAGCTGGCGAAGTTGCCCTCGAACCAGAACCAGTTCGACTCGCCCTCGTAGGCCAGGATGTGGGTGGCGACCCGATCGAGGAACCACCGATCGTGGCTGACCACCACTGCACAGCCCGGGAACTCCAGCAGGGCGTTCTCCAGGCTGCCGAGGGTCTCGACATCGAGGTCGTTGGTCGGCTCGTCGAGCAGCAGCAAGTTCCCGCCCTGCTTCAGGGTGAGCGCCAGGTTGAGCCGGTTTCGTTCACCACCGGAGAGAACACCGGCCGGCTTCTGCTGGTCAGGTCCCTTGAAACCGAAGGCGCCGACGTACGCGCGAGAGGGCATCTCCACCTGGCCGACCTTGATGAAGTCGAGTCCGTCGCTGACGACCTGCCAGACATTGCGCTTCGGGTCGATGCCGGCCCGGTTCTGCTCCACGTAAGAGATCTTCACCGAGTCGCCGATCTTGATCTCGCCGTCATCGGGCTTCTCGTCACCGATCAGCATCTTGAACAGGGTGGTCTTGCCGGCGCCGTTCGGGCCGATGACGCCGACAATCCCATTGCGCGGCAAGGTGAACGACAGCCCATCGATCAGTAGCCGGTCGCCGAAGCCTTTGGTCAGAGCAGCGGTCTCCACGACGAGGCTGCCCAGCCGCGGACCCGGCGGGATCTGGATCTCCTCGAAGTCCAGCTTGCGGGTCTTCTCCGCCTCGGCGGCCATCTCCTCGTACCGCGCGAGTCGTGACTTGCTCTTCGTCTGCCTGGCCTTGGCATTGGAGCGCACCCACAGGAGTTCGTCGGCCAGACGCTTGTGCCTCTTCACGTCCTTCTGGCCCTCGACCTTCAGCCTGGCGGCCTTCATCTCGAGGTAGGTCGAGTAGTTGCCCTCGTAGGGGTAGGCGCGGCCCCGGTCGAGTTCGAGGATCCACTCGGCGACGTTGTCCAGGAAATACCGGTCGTGGGTGACCGCGACCACCGTGCCCTCGTACTTCTCCAAGTGCTGCTCGAGCCACTGAACGCTCTCGGCGTCGAGGTGGTTGGTCGGCTCGTCGAGTAGCAAGAGATCGGGCTTCTGCAGCAGCAGCCTGCAAAGCGCCACCCGACGACGCTCTCCTCCGGAAAGCACGGTGACGTCGGCATCCCCCGGCGGGCAACGCAGCGCATCCATCGCCATCTCGATCTGGTTGTCGAGTTCCCAGCCGTCGGCGTGCTCGATCTTCTCCATCAGTTCGCCCTGCTCGGGCAGTAAGACGTCGAAGTCCGCATCCGGCTCGGCCATCGCCTCGCTGATTTCCTCGAACCGGGCCAGCGTCTGACGGAGGTCGGCAACGGCTTCCTCGACGTTCCCTCGGACGTCGAGGTCTTCGTTGAGACTCGGTTCCTGGAGCAGGATGCCCACCGAGTACCCCGGTGTGAGCCTGGCCTCCCCGTTGGAGGCCTGCTCCAGGCCGGCCATTATCTTGAGCACCGTGGACTTACCAGCGCCGTTGGGACCGACCACGCCTATCTTGACGCCGGGCAAGAAGGCCAGCGTCACGTCGTCAAGGATGACTTTGTCGCCGTGCGCCTTGCGGGCACGGTTCATGGAATAGATGTACTGAGCCACGGGGAAGAACTGTCCTTCGAGTTGAGGTCTGCAGCGTTGAATCCCATTCTCTCAGCCTTGGGTGAACGTCGCCGGTCGGCCTCCGAACAAACCCTTCCAGCGGGCGAACACCAACGAACTCGGTCCGGTTAGCTCGCGACCGCGAAGTCCACCGCCGGCTGCAGCCGCTCCCCATCTTGCTTCTCGTCCGGCTCCGTGGCCTCCGCCGCAACATCGGGTGTCTCCTGACCCTCGCTGGTCTGGCTGTGGCGGAGAACGCGGCGGAGGCTGGCTGCTCGTTTGCGCATGTCGGGGCCGACCGTCTCGGCCCTGATCTCCCAGGACTCCCTGGTCTGCCCCTCCTGCTCGTACTTTCGGCAGCTCATCCTGCCGACGACAATGACCGGGTCTCCCTTGCGCAGACTCTCGGCGATGTTCTCGGCCATCGGCTCCCAGCACTCGACCTTGAAGAAGGAGGTTTCTCCTTCCACCCATGCCTGGGTCTCCTTGTCTCGCCAGCCGTGATTGCAGGCGACCGAGAGGTTGGTGACGGCCTTGCCGGTGGGCAAGTACTTGAGAATCGGATCCTTGGTCAGATTGCCGACGATAGTGATCGTGTTGCCGTTCATGCGAGCGCTCCTTCGGGTCGATTCGATGACTCACAGCGTGTCGCTGCACGAGCCGACGTGGTCCCGGGAAGCGATCACTGTGGACAATCCGAAGGCTTGTGGATAACTGTCGTCGCCGGGCTGCTCTACAGGGACTTACCTGTGTCTCGATCGGCGGTGTCGGTCATGCATTCACACCGGACGGAAAACGAGAGTTCCGTTGTGCCCGCCGAAAGCGAACGAGTTCGACACCGCGGGGGCCGGCTCCCAGGTCTGCGACTCGAGCACCACGTCGATGTCGAGAGCAGGATCGAGTTCGGTCACATGCATGGTGGGCGGCAGTTCTCGGTGCCGGTAGCTCAAGGCCAGGGTGGCCGCTTCCACGGCGCCGGCGGCGCCGAGCGAGTGCCCGGTGACCCCCTTGATCGAGGTGACCGCGGGACGGTTGGTGCCGAAGACCTCTCGGACGGCCATGGCCTCGGCTGAGTCGTTCAACTGCGTCGAGGTGCCGTGCGCGTTGACGTGGGTGACCTCGTCGGCAACCACTCCGGCATCGTCCAGGGCCGCTCTCATGCAGGCGATCGCACCGGTTCCGTCGGGCGAGGGAGCCGTGATGTGGTGCGCATCTGCGGTGGAGGCCGTACCCGCGATCTCGGCGTAGATCGTGGCGCCTCGTGCCTTGGCTGCCTCGTACTCCTCCAGCACGAGCACGGCCGCCGCCTCAGCCGAGCAGAACCCGTCCCGCGCGGTGTCAAAAGGACGCGAGATCCCACTGGGCGAGAGGGCTTTCATGTTCAGGAAACCGTTGCTCAAGACACCGGTCTGGCAGGACTCACTGCCACCGGCCAGGACGACATCGGCCCGCCCGGCCGCGATCAGCCGAGCCGCATGCCCAACCGCGTGGGTTCCAGCGGCACAAGCGGTGGTGATCGTCTCGACCGGGCCGGTGAACCCGCTCCGGATGGAGACATTGGCCGAAGCGGCGTTCGGCATCACCATGGGGACCACCAAGGGCGACACGTGCTTAGCACCTTTGGTCATCAGGAT
>JACCUF010000418.1 GCA_013811975.1 Geodermatophilaceae bacterium
AAAGTGCCTTCTGTGCAGGGAGAATCGGGATTGTCAAGGTCCTGATTATCACTGCATCGGAAGGCCAGCCGCCCCACCCTGCCTGCAAACCGCCAGCCACCGCCTACCGCTGACCAACCCCGTCAAGCAAGCGGATCCACGGATCCAGGCTTAGCGAGCCGGCCGTGAACCGGCCGTGACGCTAACACCGGTAGTTGCTCAGCGCTCCAAATCGATGCCCAGACGTCGTGCCGAGCGTTGCCGCTGCCGGCTGGCGCGCAGCCGCCGCAGGCGCTTGACGAGCATCGGATCGAAGGCCAGTGCCTCTGGGCGGTCGATCAGCCCGTTGAGCACTTGGTAGTACCGGGTAGCCGACATGTCGAACAGCTCCCGGATCGCCTGCTCCTTGGCCCCTGCGTACTTCCACCACTGCCGCTCGAATCCGAGGATCTCGCGATCCCGCCGATCCAGGCCCTCGGTCTCAGCTCCGGAATCGACGAACTGATCGAAGGAATCCGGGTCGAGGCGTCGCCCGCGTGCAGAACTCGATTTCATCGGTCGACAACCTTCCCTGGCAAACCGCCGACGGCAAATCACATCCATGGCATTTGATTACGGGCGAAGACTAACCCGCTGCGGCCCCGCCCCATTCTGCGGCACGCCGGATATGTCGGGGATGGGTTGTTCCGGGCACGGTGCCGGGCGCCGCGCCCACAGTCCGTCCAGCGAGAAGATGATCAGGGCCAGCCACACGAGGCAGAACCCGATCAACCGGACGGGCGGCATCGGCTCGTTGAAAACGGTCAACCCGAAGATCAACTGCAGCGTCGGTGCAAGGTACTGCAGGAGCCCGAGGGTGCTCAGTGACACCGCGCGCGCGGCTGAAGCGAAGAACAGCAGCGGTATGGCGGTCGCCACCCCTGCACTCATCAACAATGCGGTGTTGCCCACGCTCTCCTGCCCGAAGGCTAGCTCGCCTCGGGCGGCCAGAACCACAAGGAGCGCGATCGCGGGCAGCACCAGAACTCCGCTCTCGACGGCCAGGCCCACGGCGGATTCGACCGGCGCCAACTTCTTCAGCAGCCCGTACAAGCCGAAGGAGAAGGCCAGGATGAGTGCGAGGTAGGGCAGCCGGCCGTAGTCCACGGTGAGCACGACCACGGCGATCGAGGCTATGGCCACTGCCACCCACTGCACGCGACGCAGCCGCTCCCGGAAGAAGGCGACGCCCAGGACGACGCTGACCAGCGGGTTGATGAAGTACCCCAGCGAGGTCTCCACCACGAAACCGTTGTTGACCCCGTAGATGTAGGTGAACCAGTTGGCAGCGATCAGGACCGCCGCGGCCCCCAGGATCAAGGTCGTACGCCGGCTGCGGAAGACCGCACGAACCTTCGACCAGTTCCGTGCGAGGGCGATCAAGATGGCGACGAAGACCAGGGACCAGACGAAGCGGTGGGCCAGGATCTCCTGGGGGCTGGCCGGTTTGAGCAGCGGCCAATAGAGCGGGAACAGCCCCCAGAGGGTGTAGGCCGCGATGCCGAACAGCACACCACGACGACCCTCGGACACGGTATGGACGCTAACGGACGGCGACAACTCCGATGATCAGCCCGATCGCGATGAGCCCCAGCACCGTGAGCACCTTCGGCGTTACTCCGCTCTTGCCGCGCTTGCTCGCACCCTGTTGGAGGGGCAATCCAAGAAGTGTGGCCAGCTCGGTCGGAACCGCGAAGCGCCCGTGTTGCGCTGCCTCGGACAATCCGCGACGCACGCCGTCGACCACCGGCCCCAGTTTCTTGTCGGAGAACGAGATTCGACCCTGGCTGTCGCCCAGGACGATGGTCTTGTTCCCGCGACCATTCGCGATGGCCGCAGAGGTCAGGTTGGCGAGGTCGATTCGCCTCCAGCCCAGTGCGGTCTTGCCGAACAGGTCGCTCCCCCACGTACGGACCTCGAAGGCGGTTTCGGACCAGACCGCCACCAGCGCCCCGACAGCCGCGGCCACCAGGGCGATCAGCAGGTAGAAGGTGATCCCCCGATTTCCATAGACCCCCAGGTAGGTGCCCATCCAGTACGAGACCCCCACAACGACCAGCGCGAGGACTACGAGGGCCACCGGCCACAACCCAGATCTGCCGGTGGTCGCGTTCGGCGGCCCCAGCGGTTGTATCGGTTGGTCGTAGGGCGGCGGGTGCCCTTGGGACGGCGGGCCTTGGCTCGGAGGCTGGAACGGCTGCCCCTGGCTCGCAGGCTGGAACGGCTGCCCCTGGCTCGCAGGCTGGCCGGGATATTGCGGTGGGGAGGTCACCGGTTGATCGTCTCAAACCAGACCCTTACCACCAGAGGCCAGGTCATCCCGCCGATCCAGGCTCCGCCTGCGGATAGCCCAGGTCGGCCAGCTCGCGCTGCGCCACGGCCATGGCCCGGTTCGCCGCGGGCACGCCGGCATACAC
>JACCUF010000273.1 GCA_013811975.1 Geodermatophilaceae bacterium
GATCCACCCCGCGTTGAGGTTGAGGAAGTTGAAGATCATGTAGCAGACGGTCGAGGAGGCGAGGACGAAGATGTAGTCGCTCATCAGCAACAGGGCAAGGTTGAAGGTCAGGTCGGTCCACATCGCCCGGGTCGGCGCGCCGTTGTCGTTGGTGCGGCCCAGATAGCGAGGCAGCCAGCCGTCCTTCGACCCTTGGTAGAGGGTCCGGGAGGAGCCGGCCATGGTCGTCATGATCGTGAGCAGCAGGGCGAGGATCAGCATGACGATCAGCAGGTTTCCGATGACCGCGCCGCCGCCGACCATGTCGGCCATGGCCCTGCCGACGCCGTCACCGTTGACGATGCCGTCGGTGGTCAGCCGCTTCACGCCGAGGGCGCCCTGGAAGGTGAACGGGACCAGGGTGTAGGCCACGAGGCAGAGCACGCCCGCGGTGAAGATCGCCTTGGGGGTGTCCTTGGCCGGGTTCTTGAACTCGGAGGTGTAACAGATCGAGGTCTCGAAGGCATAGGCCGACCAGGCGGCGAGGAACAGTCCGCCCGCGACCAGGGTCAACCCGTCGAGGTCCCAGCCGCCGCTGAGCGGGGCGAACGGGGTGAAGCTCGCCGAAGCCACGTCACCGGTCACCAGGGGGACCACCCCGACGACCAGAAGGGGGACGAGGACCGCGATGCCGATCACGGTCTGAACTCGGGCGGCGCGCAGGATCCCGCCGTGCTGCAGCGCGAAGACCAGGAGCAGGAACCCGGCCGCGATCAGGAACGTCGCGTTGAACCGCAGCTCCAGCCCGTTCTTGAGCAACCCGAGATCGGCCAGCTGGACGGACCACGTGTTGATCGCGGCGTCGGCCGGGAAGAGCGCGGTGAGCAGGTAGCCGGCGGCCAGACCCGACCCGATCGTGAGGACCGGGGACCACGCCAACCAGTTGCACCAGACCGAGATGGGCGCGACGAACTTCGAGTACGGCGCCCATGCCATCGCTCCGAACACGGAGGCACCGCCCGACTTGCGCGGGAACAGGCCGGCGATCTCGGCGAAGACGAAGCTCTGGATCAGTCCCAAGAGCACCGACACCGTCCAGATCAGCGGCGAGATCGTGCCGACCGTGGCCGCGATCGACCCGATGGAGAAGAGCACCAGTGCCGGGACGCCACTGGCGATCCAGAAGCCACCCTTCCAGTCGATCGAGCGCTGCATCCCGGGATCGGCGGGTCGCTCCTGCAGGGCGGTGGTGGATGAACGCGAGCGGTCTGACATCGCTGCCTCCGAGCGGTGGTGCGAGACGGTCCTATCTGGCCGGCTCCCTTGCCGTGGTCATGGTGCGGTCGTCGAACGGAGTACGGGTGTCAGTGCGCGGGCGGCTGCCAGTCCTCGAGCTGGGTCGGTTTCCAGCTCTCGCCCACCGTCTGTGAGCCGGGCACCCACGAGCCGAGCTCGGGTTGCGGGAACTTCGCGTGCTTGTGCTTGAGCCAGATGCCGTAGGAGTTGCCCTCCTGAAGGTGCTTGATCAGCACCTTGCGGGCAAACTCGTCCTCCCTGCCCTCCGGGATGTCGAAGTGGATCTTGAGAAAGGCGTTGGTGTACCGGTCGAAGACGGCATTCATGCCGCCCTCCTGAAGGAGGTGGATGTCCTCCAGCCAGTTGATGTCGCGACCCGGCGTGGCTGCGTTGAGGTCGATGTCCTCGACCAAGGTGAGGTCGAACTGGTACGGGAACGTGCGCCCGGTCAGCTCCTCCGTGTCGATGCCCTTGTTCGTGGTGAGAGTGCGACCCGATGTGTCGTAGTCATCAGCCATGGCGCGTCCCTGCGCTCCCGTCGTTGGCCACGTGCTTGGCGAGAAGGCCCTTGATCTCGGCGAGGGTGCGCTCCTCGGTGACACCAGGGATGTACTTCGTCCCGGCCAACGGCACCTTCGCCATGGCGGCGGCCTCCGTCGTCAGCGCACACAGGTCCTCCGGCTCGAGGCTGTGGACGTCGGTCTTCCCGCAGGCCCGGGCCAGCATCTGCACCTCGAGGGTCAGTGTGTGCAGGAAGTTGTAGACCCGTTCGGCTGCCTTGTCGACCTCCAGGCGCTTGCGCAGCTCGGGGTCCTGTGTCGTGATCCCGACCGGGCAACGTCCGGTGTGGCAGTGGTAGCAGGACCCGGCCGGCACGCCGACGGTGCCTTCGTAGTCGGTGACCCCGGGCAGCTCCTTGTTGCAGTTCAGGGCCATCAGCGCGGAGTGCCCGATGGCGATCGCATTGGCGCCCAGGGCGAGCGCCTTGGCAACGTCCCCGCCGTTGCGAATGCCGCCGGCCACGACGAGGTCGATCTCGTCGGCTAGGCCCACGTCCGCCAGCGCCCGTCTGGCCTCGGGGATCGCGGCCATCAGCGGGATGCCGGTCTCTTCGGTGGCGATGTGCGGACCGGCTCCCGTACCGCCCTCGGCACCGTCCAGGTAGATGATGTCCGGCCCGCACTTGGCTGCCATCCGCACGTCGTCGTAGACCCGGGCGGCACCGAGCTTGAGCTGGATCGGCACCTGGTAGTCGGTTGCCTCACGAATCTCCTGGATCTTGAGTGAGAGGTCGTCCGGGCCGAGCCAGTCCGGGTGACGCGCGGGGGAGCGCTGGTCGATACCGGCTGGCAGGGAACGCATCTCGGCCACCTGCTCGGTGACCTTCTGCCCCATCAGGTGCCCACCGAGGCCGACCTTGCAGCCCTGTCCGATGAAGAACTCGACGGCATCGGCCAGCATCAGGTGGTGCGGGTTGAACCCGTAGCGGCTCTGGATGACCTGGTAGTACCACTTGGTGGACAGGTCGCGCTCCGGCGGGATCATGCCGCCCTCGCCCGAACAGGTCGCCGTCCCCGCCATCGACGCGCCCTTGGCCAGGGCCATCTTGGCTTCCAGTGACAGCGCACCGAAGCTCATACCGGTGATGTAGATCGGGATGTCGAGCTCGATCGGGTTCTTGGCGTACCGCGCGCCGAGCACCGTCTTCGTCTCGCACTTCTCCCGATAGCCCTCGATGACGAAGCGGGTCAGCGTTCCGGGCATGAACATCAGCTCGTCCCAGTGCGGGATCGGCTTGAACATAGAGAAGCCACGCATTCGGTAGCGGCCCAGCTCCGCCTTGGTGTGGATGTCGTCCATGACCCCGGGGGTGAAGATCCGGCTCTGTCCCAGCGGACGACCGGTCGGCGCCGGCAGGTCTTGCTGTGTGCTCATTTCCAGCTCCTGAAAGTCAGAGGACGAGCTTGCGCTCGTGCGGCTCGAGGTTGTCGTAGTTCCACAACTTCTTGCCGCACACGAACTTCCGGAAGGAATCCGGGCGGTCCATGTCGTAGATGCCGAACTTGCGGTCGATGAGCTCGTCGTCCTCGGGACCCACCTCCGCCTCGACGCAGTCGACCCCGAGGGAGGCCACCTCGCCACCGACGTAGATCGCCCCGTCGTACATCGAGTCGCCCAGGCCGTGTCCCGCGTTACCGCAGATGATCTGGCGGCCGCGCTGCATCATGAAGCCGGTGTTGGAGCCGGCGCTGCCGCCGACGATGATCGTGCCGCCCTTCTGATCGATACCGGTGCGCGCGCCGACCTGGCCACGGATGACGAGGTCGCCGCCCCGCAGTGCTGCGCCGGTGAGGGATCCGGCGTTCTTGTCGATCACCACGACCCCGGCCATCATGTTCTCGGCCACCGACCAGCCCACTCGGCCGGTGATGTGGATCTCCGGCCCGTCGATGAGCCCGCAGCCGAAGTAGCCGAGGCTGCCATCGATCAGGATCCGGCAGCGGATCAGGAGACCGACGGCGAGGGAGTGCCGTGCACCGGGGTTGAGGAGCGTGACCTCGTCGATCCCCTCGCCGTAGATCAGCCGACGTAGCTCGAGGTTGATCTGCCGCGTCGTGAGCTCGGCCGCGTCGAGCTCGGCGGTGTCTCCGGTGACCTTGGCGGTCTTGGGCGCCACCGCGT
>JACCUF010000470.1 GCA_013811975.1 Geodermatophilaceae bacterium
AAGGTCGTCGGAGACCACGACGCCGGTGAATCCGAGCTGATCGCGCAGCAGGTCGCCGATCACGGCAGGCGAGAACGCTGCGAGGTTGAGGGGGTCGAGCTGTGGGTAGGACGCTGAGGAGATCATCATCGCCGTTGCTCCCGCCTGGATACCGGCCAGGAACGGCTGCATTGCCGGGTCATCGACGGTGGTCTGCTCGTCCACCGCACGGTCGGAGGTGTCGGTGTTGGCGGTCACTCGACCCAGCCCGGGGAAGTGCTTGACTGCGGCACCGACCCCCGCTGACTCCAGGACGCCCACCACCGCACCCACCGCCGCGGCGACCTCCTGCGGATCGGCGCCGTACTGCCGGTCCGACGCTCCGATGGGGGGGTTCCCGGCCGCAGTCCCGGCGGGAACGGTGTCTGCGACCGGCGCGAGGTTGAGAGTGATCCCGGCCTGGGCGAGCTCGGCGGCCAGGGCCGCGGTCTGGATGACCAACTCCTGCGTGCTCAGTTGGCCCTGCACGAGTGCGCTGGGGATCGGAGAAAATCCCGGGCCGGTCAGCGTCTGGACGAGCCCGCCCTCTTGATCGGCAGCGACCTGCAAGAAGGTACCTGTCGCGTTGAGCCCCTGGATCTGCGTCATCGTCACCGCCCTACCGATTGCCTCAGCCCCGGCGCCGCTGCGCCCGGCGAGGAAGACACTTCCGACGGCGTACGGGATCAACTGGGTGTAGCCGCCGACCGATCATTCGCCGGTACCCCGACCATCAGCAGCTGACCGACCCGATGAACCAGGTCCATTCCAGCGAGTACCGAACGGGCACAAGCATCAGGCGCGGGAGTGGGCGCGGGCCGCTGGGTGGCCGAGGCTTGTGGCTGGTTCGAGGCGGTGTCAGAGGTGCTGTCCGGATGCTGAGCAGACCGGTCAACGACCGAACATGCGGTCATGCCAACCAGCAGGACCATGAGGACGACTGCCCGACGCGAGAGGTTCGACTCGATGGGCACGATCACGCGACCATCGTCACACGCCAGGACTGATCCCCTAGCAGTAGCCGATACAGGGTCTACCCCGGCTTTGACGGCTCTGGCATTCGGAACCGCGCGCGGCTACCTACTCGCCGTTCCGGTGTTCTTGATGGCCGGCGAGCCGTCCCTGCTGGCCGCGATCGGTGTCCTGATCGCTTCACTTCCGCAGTGCGTCACAGCGCACATCATTGTCGTCCGGTTCGTCGAGGCCAGCAGGGGTGAGCGTGCTCATCACGAGGCGGGCGCGGCCGCACGTCCTGGCTCAGGCGGCGTAGCGGTCTCGTTCGACGACGAACAGACCGGTCGCGGTGTTGGACTCGATGAACTCCGGCAACAGCGGCACTCGTACGGTCACCGTGACGCAGACGATGAACTCTTCACCGGGGAACAGGCCCGGCACGTAGCTTCCGGCGGCCTCGCAACCGGTGCCGACCGGCGCGTAACCGAGGCTCAGGTCCTGCAGATCCACCGATTGTGCCTCGACGGCGAGTTCGGCGGCTCGTTGAGCCCGGGCCATGCCTAGTTCCGGGTCGGGCGCTGACCCGATCGCACGACCAGCCTCACGCGCTGCTTCGGTCGAGGCGAAAATCCCGCGTTGTATGGCGCTGAACCCCACGATCAGATAGGTCAGCGGGATGAATACCAGCACCGAGATGAATACGAATTCGATGATCGCTGATCCTCGATCGTGCTGGCGGTTGCGAACCATGGTCATTCGGCGACGCATCGACCGCCGAAATGCAGCCATCATTGACCTTCCTTGATCGACCGACCGGTGGCATTCACCGGGAGCAGGTCACCGAGGGCGCCGAACAGAGCCGGGACAGCACCGGTGCACTCCACGACCACCAAGACAAGACCGGTCGAATCGAGTTCCTCGGCCGACTCGCAGCGCAGCCCGTCCGCAGTCGATCCACCGAGGCTGCTGCGAACGATCTCCAGAGTCCGCGGCGCCCCTGCGCCGGAGTCGACGTCGGCATTGGCGGCGTACCGGGCACCCTCCTGGGCGCTGGCAGCGACGACGTTGCGGACATGGACGTAGACGGCCACTTGGAGCACCGCGAGCAACAATCCCATCACGAGCGCGGCGATCATCACGAACTCGACGACCGCTGCACCGTTCTCGCCGCGGGCACGCTCCCGCAGCCGGCCGATCATTGCGACGTGACGCTGTCAAGCGCATTCTGGATTGCCGCGACAATCGCCGTGCGGAACGGAATCAGGATGGCCAACACGAGGGCCGCAGTCATCACCGTGATCATCACCCAGCCGGGCACGTCGCCACGTTCCCGATCTGGACCGCGGAGGCGGGCAACCGACAATGCGCCCCACAGGAGGGCACTCGTCAGCAACAAGCCCGCCCGGACCGCCACCAGTCGCATCTGATCGATCATCTTTGTGCTCCTCTCATCGATTCGTGCATGTCCGTCAACTCGCCAGCGACACGATGCTGATGAGTCCGGGAAACAGAGCGAACAGAACTGTCACCGGAAGGACCAGGAACACCACCGGCAC
>JACCUF010000476.1 GCA_013811975.1 Geodermatophilaceae bacterium
TCAGAGGTACTGGCCGCTGCCCGGCTGGTCGCCACTACCTGGGAAGCTCGGCATACCTGACTGGCCGGACGGCTCACCTGGCATTGCTGTGGAAGCCCCACCGGGGAGAGCTCGGCGACGGATCTCCTCCAGCTGGACCCGAGCCGCCATCTGTTGGGCGAACAGTGCCGTCTGGATCCCGTGGAAGAGTCCCTCGAGCCAGCCCACCAGCTGAGCCTGGGCGATCCGAAGCTCGGCGTCGCTGGGCGTGACATCGTCGCCGAAGGGCAGCGAGAGGCGCTGGAGCTCGTCGCGCAGTTCGGGGGACAGTCCATCTGCGAGTTCGTGGATCGAACGTTCGTGCACCTGACGCAACCGGTTGCGGCTCGCATCGTCCAGGGGAGCGGCGCGTACCTCGTCGAGAAGCTGCTTGATCATGGAGCCGATCCGCATCACTTTGGCCGGTTCGGAGATCATTTCTCCCAGCTGCTCGCCGCCCTCGCCGGCTCCTCCGGCCATCGCTGCCTGCACATCCCCCTTCGGGACCGGCATCGTTCCGATCGGCCTACCATCGGGTCCGATCACGACGACGTCGGGCTGCTGGGATTGCTGGTCTGGCTGAGTCATCCCCCTATGGTGCCCCGTCGGAATCAATGACCCTGAGCCAGGCCGACGACGTGATCGCATCGCTAGGGTGTGAGGGTGCCCAACTCCGCTACGACCGAACTGGATGTGCTCCGGGTCAGAGGTCAGTTCATGTCTCTGGCCGACGGCTTCGTCCATGTCGACGGGGCGGCGGGCAGCCTGGTGCCTTATTCGGTCGCCTCGGCGGTGGGCAACACGATGCGAACCGCTGTGGCCAATCGTGGTGGCCCGTTCCCGGCCTCGGCCCTAGCCGACGAGCTGGTGAACGCAGGTCGTGCTGCGATCGCGGACCTGGTCGGTGGCCTACCCGCGGGAGTCGTGCTCGGGCCGAACATGACGTCGCTGACGTACACGATGTCCCGGGCGCTGGCCAAGACGTGGCAACTCGGGGATGAGATCGTCGTCTCCCGCCTCGATCACGACGCAAACATCCGACCTTGGCTGCAGGCCGCCCGAACGGCCGGCGTCACCGTGCGCTGGGCCGAGGTGGACATCGAGACCTGCGACCTGCCGGAGTGGCAGTACGACGAGCTGCTCAACGAGCGGACCCGATTGGTCGCGGTCACGGCGGCCAGCAACGCTGTGGGTACCCGGCCCGATGTGGCGGCCATCGCCAGGCGAGCCCACGAGGTCGGGGCGTTGACCTACGTCGATGCCGTCCATGCCGCACCTCATGTCCCCCTCGACATCGCTGAGCTGGGAGCCGATTTCGTCGCCGTCTCGCCGTACAAGTTCTGCGGGCCGCACCTCGGAGCCGTCGCCGCTGATCCGAAGCTCCTGGCCTCCCTGCACCCAGACAAGCTCGTGCCGTCCCCCGATCGCGTACCCGAGCGATTCGAAACCGGTACGCCACCCTTCGAGCTCTACGCCGGACTGGCCGCAACCGCGGACTACCTCGCCGACCTCGTACCGACCGAAGGCACCCGGCGCGAACGGATCCTCGCCTCGATGCGTGCCGCCGAGTCCTATGAGCAGATCATCTTCCTACGACTGGAGTCCGGGATACGGGCCATGTCGCACGTGACCATTCTGGGCTCCGCTCCGCGACGCACGCCCACCCTTTCGATCACCGTGCGGGGCAAGCATCCGCGTGAGGTCAACGAGTTCCTCGCCGAGCGCGGGATCTGCGCCTGGGACGGTGACTATTACGCGACAGAGCTATTCGGCGCCGTGGGCGTCAACGCCGAGGGCGGAGCGGTACGGATCGGCCTGCTGCACTACAACACCGAAACCGAGGTCGATCACATCCTCGAAGCACTGGCCGCTGTGCGCTGACCCCGCCCGGCTGGACCACAAACTTCGTGATCTTGACCTTATGGTGGCGACACGCCGCAGAGGACGCCCGAAAACCGCAATAACGTCAAGATCACGCCGGTACTTCGAGAAGCACTTTTCCCATGTGCGTGCTGCTTTCGACGATGCGGTGCGCCTGTGCCGCTTCGGTCATCGGTAAGACTCGGTCGATGATCGGCCGCACCACTCCCCCCTCGACCGCTGGCCAGACGTGATGGATGACGGCTGCGACGACGGCACCCTTGCCCGACGGCCCGTGGACCGGCCGACCGCGTAACCCGGTGGCGTGCACCGATCCCCGCTTGGCCAACAGCGCGCCCATGTCGAGTTCGCCCTTGCGACCGCCCTGCATTCCGATGATGACCAGACGGCCGTCCGGGGCAAGGGCAGAGACGTTCCGCGCGAGATAGGCCGCACCCATGTTGTCCAGGATGACGTCGACCCCGCGTCCGTCGGTCAACTCGGTCACCCGCGCCACGAAGTCCTCGTCGCGGTAGTTGATCGACGCTGCGGCCCCCAACTCGAGGCAGAAGTTCCGCTTCGCCTTCGATCCCACAGTGACGAAAACCGTCGCACCGACCAGGCCGGCGATCTGTATTGCCATCGTGCCGATGCCACTGGAACCGCCATGTACGAGCAGCCGGTCACCCTCGCTGAGACCGGCCCGCATCACCACGTTGGACCACACGGTGCAGGTCACTTCGGGAAGGCCACCAGCTGAGACCAGGTCAAGTCCGGTGGGCAACGCAAGGACCTGGGCTGCAGGGACATTCACTTTCTCGGCATACCCACCGCCGGCCAGCAGCGCGCAGACCTCGTCGCCGATGGACCATTCCGTGACATCCGTGCCGACTTCGGACACGACCCCGCTGCACTCAAGCCCGGGAATGTCCGACGCCCCGGGCGGGGGCGGGTAGTTCCCCTGCCGCTGCATGATGTCCGCGCGGTTGACCGCACTCGCGACGACGTCGATCACGACCTCGCTCGGGCCGCAGATCGGATCGTCGACCTCGGACCAGGTCAGGACGTCGGGGCCCCCGAAGGAAGGCAAGGTGATCGCATGCATAACGTCCAACCTATGCCGGAGCGGCAGCCTCGCGAGCGCGCAGGTCCTTTCGGAAGATCTTGCCGCTGGCCGCCTTCGGGATCGCGTCAAGGAACTCCACGTGCCGTACCTTCTTGTGCGGAGCGACTTTGCTCGCCACGAACTCCATGACGGCTGCAGCCGTGAGTTCCTGGCCCGGGACAGGAACTACGAAGGCCTTCGGTGCCTCGCCGCCTTCCTCGTCCGGTACGCCGATGACCGCGGCATCCGCGATCGAGGGATGACTGAGCAGCACGGCTTCGAGCTCGGCCGGGGCCACCTGGTAGCCCTTGTACTTGATGAGTTCCTTGACCCGATCGACGATCCAGAAGAATCCATCCTCGTCGACGAGGGCTACATCACCGGTATGCAACCAACCGTCGGAATCCAGGGTCACTGCCGTCGCCTCGGGGTTGTTCAGGTAGCCCTTCATGACCTGCGGCCCGCGCACCCACAGCTCACCTCGCTCGCCCTCTGCCGAGTCCTGTCCGGTCTCTGGATCGACCAGCCGTGACTCGGTATTGGGCAGGGCAACCCCGACGCAACCCCGCGGCGCCTCCATGCCGTCCGGGGTGGCGTGCGAGACCGGCGACAACTCGGTCATCCCGTATCCCTGGCAGACCCGCAGGTTGAGCCGCCGCTCGCACATCAGCGCCAGCTCCTGATCCAGCGGCGCAGCCCCGGAGAAGATCACCTGCACCGAGGACAGGTCGTAGTTGTCCACGAGGGGATGCTTGGCCAGGGCCAACACCATCGGCGGAGCGGCGTAGATCCGGGTGACTTTGTGTTCCTGCAGGGCACCGAGGAACTGCTCGAGGTCGAAGCGGGGCAGCGTGACCAGCGGGGCGCCGAGGGCCAGCCCGATGTTCATCAGAACGGTCAACCCGTAGATGTGGAAGAAGGGAAGTACGGCAATGATCCGGTCGTTCTCGTCAAGGTGGAAGAGCGGCTCACACTGACGGATGTTGGCCACCAGGTTGCGGTGGGTGAGCATCACGCCCTTGGGCAGCCCGGTCGTACCCGAGGAGTACGGCAGCGTGATGAGGTCGTTGGCCGCGTCGATCTCTACCTCCACCGAGGGGGCCTTCGTGGTGAGCAGATCCTGCAGCGACTCGTGTCCATCGGCACCGTCGAGCACGATGATCGCCTCGACCGAGTGCATCTGCGTGGCGGCGACCGCACGGTCCAGGAACGGCGAGACGGTCACCAGCAGTTTCGCGCTGGCGTCCTTGAGCTGGAAGGCGATCTCGTCGGGCCCGTACAGCGAGTTGATGGTCGTCGAGATCGCGCCGGCCTTGGCGATCCCGTGGAAGACAACCGGGTAATAGATGGTGTTCGGGCTGAACACCGCGACAACGTCGCCCTTCTTGACCCCTCGCTCGGCCAGCGCTGCGGCGAAGCGGTCGATGTAGTCGGCCAGCTGGGTGAAGGTCAGCGTCTGTCCGCTTACCCCGTCGATGACCGCGGGGTGGTCGGGGAGCCGGGTGGCTGCGCGCAACACGTAGTCGGTAGCTGAGACGTCCGGAATGTCGACGTCGGGGAAGGTGCTGGACAGGGACATCGGTTCTCCTCGAGTCGGGCCGGTCGAGCAGTTGGGTTCGGGTCTGGACGGGTGGAGTCAGGGTCGGGGCCAGAGCACGGCCTGGGTGCAACGGAACAGCGCAATCGTCTTGTCGGTCTGTACGTGGGTCACCTCGGCATCCCAGACCTGAGTCGTACGACCGACATGGACGGCACGCGCGGTGGTAGTGATCTCACCGTCACGGGCGGTGCTGAGGAAGTTGGACTTGAGCTCGATCGTGGTGAACCCGATCGAACCCTCCGGCAGCAGGGCCCGGCAACCGTACCCGCATGCGGTGTCCGCCAGGCCGATGACGGCTGCGGCATGCAGGAAGCCGTTGGGAGCCAATAACTCGGATCGGATCGGTAGCGCAGCGACGATCCGGCCGCGCTCGTGCTCGAGAATCTCCAGACCCAGCAATTCCGGGAAGGCTCCGGCACTGATGGCGTTGAGCGCGTCGACGCCTGAATCCATGGGGGAGACCATACGGAACCGGTACGGCCGGTGGCGCATCCAAATACATGCAAGCCGGTTCAGCGCTGGGCCACCGGATAACCTTTGCCGTGAACCGTTCACGATCCTGCTGATCACTCAACCGAGAGAGACGACGCCGACCTATGAAGAAGACCGCAGCCGCCATCTGCTTGGCCGCCGCCGCTCTCATGACCCTGTCTGGCTGTGGCAAGCCTGAGGCGAGTGAGATCTCGGCCGCCGTACAGGCCGACAATCTGGATGCCGAGATGGCCGACTGTTTTGCGGAGGGCTTGCTCGAGTCCGACGTGAGCGGGACCAGCCTGGACGCCCTGGCCGAGGATGGCATCGCCACCGATGACGGTGGGCAGGTGCAGGTGGTCGCCGACGACATCCCGGCGATCAAGGCCGTCGCCACAGATTGTGGCTTCGAGCTCGTTTGAGTTCGGTCTGGAGAGCTATACCGTGGCGGCGTGCACCGGGCTCCTAGTTTCACTCCTGTCAGTTCCACTACCGTCAGAGTCACCGCCGTCCTGGCGGCCGGCCTCGCCGCCCTGACCGGCTGTGGGTCGCCGTCGGCCGACGATATTGCCCGGGCGCTGGAGGCCGATGGCGCGCAGGCGGCGGACGCACGATGCATGGCAGATCAGGCCGTCGTCAGTGACTTGTCTACAGACTCTCTGGATCGGTTGGCCCAAGAGGGCATCACCGATGACGACGGAGAATCTGTCCAGTACCTCGAAGACGACAGCGCGATCCTGCAAGCCTTGGTGACTGCCTGTTTGCAGTAGGCCGATACATGCATGATGCATGCATGTGTAAGACTGTGCGCATGATCGCGGTAACTGAGAACAGTCCTGTTGCCCAGCAGGGCGGCGACCTGCCCTCCGATGAGCAGGTCGTGATCGAGGCCTTTCGCATTGCCCGGATCCTCGGCACAGCCGACAGCAGCATCGGCGGACCCCCACGCGCCTGGCTCCTGCACAAGCTCGCACTCACGCCAGGCAGCCGGGTAGCCGATCTCGCCGACGGGTGCGGCCTTGATGCCTCGACTGCCAGCCGGCACGTACGAACCCTGGAAGATGCCGGCCTTCTCGCCCGCGTCGGCGACCCAGATGACCGGCGGGCCGCCTGCCTCTCGCTCACACCAGCCGGTCAGGACGCCCTCGACTCCGCCCTGCGACTACGCGCCGACCTCGTCTCCCGCGCCACCGCGCACTGGTCCGCGACAGATCGACTCCGCCTTGCTGACCTGCTCAGTCGGCTTTCGGACGATCTCGGTGCCGCGAGCATCCCGACCAACCGGACTGTCAAGGCCAGGCCCAGCTGATGAGCAGCGCGCCGACCGACGCCGCACCTGTCCCGGACGAGGAGATGCAGGCGTACTTCTCGCACAAGCAGATTTTGGTCGTAATGTCCGGCGTGATGTCTGGGATGTTCCTGGCCGCACTGGACCAGAGCATCGTGAGTACGGCGTTGCCGACGATCACCAGCGAGCTCGGCGGCCTGGACAAACTCGCGTGGGTCGTAACGGCGTATCTCGTGACAGCGACTGCCGCTACTCCTTTGTGGGGCAAGATATCTGATCTGTACGGCCGGCGACTGATCTTCCAGATCGCGATCTCGATCTTTCTGGTCGGCTCGATTGCCTGTGGGCTGGCCCAGGACATCACCCAGCTGATCGGCTTCCGTGCTCTGCAGGGGATCGGCGGTGGTGGGCTGTTCTCCATCGCCCTGGCGATCATCGGCGACGTGGTGCCGCCGCGCGAGCGGGGCAGGTACGGCGGCTACTTCGGCGCCGTCTTCGGGGTCTCCAGCGTGGCCGGTCCGCTGCTCGGCGGCTTCTTCACCGACGGCCCAGGCTGGCGCTGGATCTTCTACATCAACGTGCCGATCGGCATCGCGGCGCTGGTGATCACCTCAATAGCGCTGAAGATGCCAGTCATCAAGCGCAAGGTCTCCATCGACTATTTGGGTGCCCTCACGATCGTGGTGGCCGTCACTAGCTTGATCCTCTACCTCGAGTGGCGCGGCAAGGACTACGGCTGGACCGAGGGTTGGGCGCTGCTTCTGCTTGGCACGGCCATGACCGGGATAGCGGTCTTCTACTTCGTCGAGAGGCGGGCGGTCGAACCGATCATCCCGATGCGACTGTTCCGCA
>JACCUF010000015.1 GCA_013811975.1 Geodermatophilaceae bacterium
AATTTAGGTAAGCGCAGCGCTGCGCTCATCGCGACCGGCATTTCCGGTGTGTTGGTGCTCTCTAGTTGTGGCGGGGGTGATGAGGGCGGCGACGGCGGCGGCGGCGAGGAGGAAACTCAAGCCAGCGGCCAGGTCGTCTTCGGTGAGTCCACGGACTTCCCGGACAACCTCTTCCCAGTCATTTCCGCCGGTAACGCGACATCGGTCGCGAACATCCTCGTCCGCATCCTGCCGGGAGCGTTCCAGTTACTGCCGGACTTCACGGTGGCCCACGACCCGGAACTGCTGACCGAGGAGCCGACGCTGGAAGAGGTCGACGGCAATCAGGTCAACGTCTACACGATCAACCCCGACGCGGTCTGGAGTGATGGCACGCCGATCACGGCCGACGACTTCACGTTCACCGCGAAGGTCCAGGACGAAGAGTTCACGGAGGCCTGCCCCGACGGTGGGATCCTGGGAACGACCGGCTACGACCAGATCGAGTCCATCGAGGGCTCCGACGAGGGCAAGACCGTCACGGTCACCTACTCCGAACCTTTCGCCGACTGGCAGAGCCTGTTCACGCTGCTGCCGGCGCACGTGATGGACTCCGAGGACGACGCCGAACTGTGCACCGCCGTCACCGAAGGTTGGGCGATCGGTGATGGCCTCCCCGAGGAGATCTCCGGTGGCCCATGGCAGCTCAAGGCCGACGGCGTCGATGTCGCCGGGCAGGTCGTCACGCTGACTCCGAACGAGGCGTACTGGGGTGACAAGCCGAACCTTGCCGCATTGATCTACCAGAACATCGGTAACGACCCGGGTGCTGCTGTGTCGGGACTCCAGAACGACGAGGTGCAGATGATCTACCCCCAGCCGCAGCTGGACCTGGTGGACCAGATCTCCGCGCTGGAACCGAACGTGGTGAGCAACATCGAGTTCGGGTTTGCCTTCGAGCACCTGGACATGAACACGCGCAACCCGCACCTGGCTGACGTGAACGTCCGTCAGGCGTTCGGCCAATCGCTGGACCGGCAGGAAATCGTCACTCAGACGGTCGGCCAGTTCTCCGGTGATGCCGAGGTCCTGAACAACCGGATCTTCTTCAACAACCAGCCGCAGTACGTGGACACAGCCCCGGAGGAGTACAACGCTCCGGACGTAGCGGCCGCCAAGGCGCTGCTGGAGGAGTCCGGTTACGAGCTGGGTGGCGATGGGATCTATGTGCACCCGGACCGGGGTCGGCTGTCACTGGCGATCTCGACCACGGTGAACAATCCACTGCGTCAGCAGACGATCGACGTGATCATCCCGCAGGCCGCCGAGGCCGGCATCGAGATCGTCGCCCGTCCGGACCCGGACATCTTCGCCGGTGCCGAGCTGCCGACCAGCTTGGAGGCTGGTGGCTTCGACATCGCGCTGTTCGCGTGGGTCGGCTCGCCGTTCCGTACCGCAACAGCGTCGATCTACCAGAGCCTCGACGCGCAGGGCGGCATCCAGGGTCAGAACTACACCCAGGGTGGTAACCCGGAGGTGGACTCCCTCTACGAGGACTTCCTGAGTGAGCCGGATCCCGATGCCTCCGCTGAGGTCGGGAACCAGATCGATGCTCTGCTCTGGGAGGACCTCTACACGATCCCGCTCTACCAGAAGCCGACCTTCTTGGCCTATTCCTCGGCCATCGAAGGTGTGGAGGACAACGCCACCCAGGCAGGTCCACTCTGGAACAGCGAAACGTGGACACTGGTCCAGTAGGCACCTTGTAACGCAACTGGCACCGCCGAGTGGCCCCCCGAACCTGCCTGGTCCGGGGGGCCACTCGGTTCCCCGCGGTCACAGCGGGGTCACGATGCCTGCTCCAGCCGCATCGTGAGTGCAGCGAATGCTCGATGGACTGCCCTTCCTGAACTCCCGGGCGTAGGGTCAGCGGGTGCTCTTCTTCACGATCCGGCGGGTGCTCGGGTCCGTCGTGGTGCTCATCGCGAGTTCTTTTCTCGTGTTCCTGATGACCGCCTTCAGCTTCGACCCGCTGGCGCAGTATCGGCAGCGGAACCCGCCTCCGCCTCCGGAGTTCTTTGAAGCCCTCAGGGAGCGGCTGGGTCTCAACGACCCACTGCTGGTCCGCTATTTCAGCTGGCTGAAGGGTGCGGTGAGCGGCGACTTCGGAGTCAATGTCAACAGCGTGCCGGTCGCTGATCAACTCTTCGGCAGACTGGCAGTGACCGGGCGCCTGGTGATCGCGGCCATGCTGCTCGCGGTGCTGCTCGCGATCGTGGTCGGCGTCGTATCCGCAGTCCGTCAGTACAAAGCAAGCGACTACTTCTTCACCGTGTTCGCCTACATCCTGATCGCGCTGCCAACCTTCTGGTTCGCGGCGCTGCTCAAGGAATTCGTGGCGATCGGCATCAACGATCTCGTCGGTGAGAAGCTCTTGTTCACCCTGGGGGAGGAGACGCCGGGAATCGCGAGCTACGGCACCACCTCGATGATCTTCTGGGACCGGATCGGGCATCTGGTGTTGCCCACCTTGTCGCTGGGCCTGCTGACCTTCGCCGCCTGGAGCCGGTTCCAGCGAGCGTCCATGTTGGACGTTCTGTCAGCCGACTACATGCGACTGGCCCGGGCCAAGGGCCTGCCCTGGCGGCGGGTGATCGTCAAGCACGGCCTTCGCAACGCCCTCATCCCGCTCACCACGGTCGTCGCCATCGGGGTCGGCGCCATCTTCGGCGGCGCCATCGTCACCGAACAGGTGTTCGTCTGGCACGGGATGGGGGAGTACCTCATCCAGGACGGCATCGCCAAGAACGACATCAACGTGGTGCTCGGCTGGCTTCTGATCTCCGCTTTCTTCGTCGTCCTCTTTAACCTCATCGCTGATCTGCTCTATGCCGTCCTCGATCCCCGGATCCGGCTCAGCTAACTCGTGGAAGGTCGATGATGTCCACCACAGAAGACCGGCTTGCCACCCCCGGCTCAGGGGCCGCGGAAGCGGCTCACAGCGAGGTCGCGGCGGTCCAGCCCGGGGCAGGCGTGGGTGCATCCCCGCCGGGCCGGCGGCCGACGGAGGCAGGCGAGAATGCCCCCATCGACCGTGAGTTCACGGTGGAAGCCCGAAGTCAACGCCAGCAGATCATCAGCCGGTTCTTTCACAACAAACTTGCGATGACCGGCTTGGGGACGTTCCTCCTTCTGCTGGCTTTCGGGTTCGTCGGCCCGCTCGTCTACAAGGTCAACTACATCGTCTTGAACTCAGGTGCGCAGTCGGTGTCGCCAGGCACCAATCAGGGTGGTCGCGTGTACCCCCTGGGTAGCGACGCGATCGGTCGTGACCTGTTGGCCGGACTCATGCTGGGCATCCAGCGCAGTGCCCTCGTTGTGATCATCGCCGTTGTCATCGCGTTGAGTCTGGGCCTGCTCGTAGGCGCGCTGGCGGGCTACTTCGGCAACTGGATCGACAACGTTCTCATGCGCTTCGTCGACCTGATCCTGACGATTCCGCTCCTCGTGGTGTTGCTGATCGTGGCCAGCAACTTCGAGAACGCCCGGACCGCCTTCGGCGTGGCGCTGATCCTCGGTGTGTTCGGCTGGCTCGACCTGTCGCGCATCGTGCGCAGCCAGTTCCTCTCCCTGAAGGAACGGGAATTCATCGAGGCGGCACACGCCCTGGGCGCGTCAAACTGGCGGATCATCACCCGCCACCTCATCCCGAACTCCCTTGGCACGATCATCGTCTGGACCACGCTCGCGGCGGCTGGCGCCATCCTGGCCGAGGCCACCCTGACCTTTCTGGGCTTCGGCGTCGGCCCCGAGGACACGTCGCTGGGCAGGCTCATCTCCGACGGCGTCCAGGCCGCAAGTACCCGTCCATGGCTGTTCTACTTCCCCGGCCTGATGTTCCTGCTCATCGTGTTGGCGATCAACCTCATCGGTGATGGCATCCGAGACGCGTTCGACCCGTCCAGCAAGCGAGTTCGCGCTTGAGCAGCGCAGCCCATGCCTCCACTGCATCCTCGGCGAACACCGACGCGCTGCTGGAGGTTACCGACCTCAACGTCCGCTTTCCCACCGAGGACGGGATCGTGCACGCAGTACACGGTGTCACGTACTCCCTCCGGTCCGGTGAGGTGCTCGCGGTGGTCGGCGAGTCCGGATCCGGCAAGTCGGTGACCTCACTCGCGGTCATGGGGTTGCTGCCGGCTTCGGCCGACATCACTGGATCGGTGCGCTATCGCGG
>JACCUF010000029.1 GCA_013811975.1 Geodermatophilaceae bacterium
TGCCCGTAACCTGCGGGCTCGGATTCGGGGAGTTGCCGGCCTCCCTCCCATGGGCGCCCTCGTGGCTGCCCGTGCTCTGGCTCTGGCCAAAGCCAGTGCGGTTGCCGGAGCCGGTTTCGTCGGCGTGTGGCTCGGGCTGCTCGGCTACACTCTGCCCAACCTCGGATTCCTGGCTGCCGCAGGAAGCGACGCAGTGACTGGCGTCCTCGGGGTGCTGTCATCCGCGTTGCTGGTTGCCGGTGCCTTGGTGCTGGAGAACGCCTGTCGTACGCCCAAGCTTCCTGACGACCCAAACGATCGTGCCTGAACGACTTCCCCTGGCGAGCCTATTGCCCGAGGTCAGACGGCCGGTCGGTCGTACGGCCAGCCGTCATGCGGGTACTGCTCACCCACTCCTACGGCCGCGTCGAGCCGGTTGCCCTCCTGGGCAAGGGGGCAGACCCACCGAGGGCTGTAGGCGCAGGAGGGATGGTAGGCGAAGTTGAGGTCGACGACGATCGTGGCGCTGTCGACGGTCTCCGGATCCCGGCCACCGGCTCCCAGATCCGCACCCTTCACGGTGTCCAGCACGTACCGCCCTGCCCCGTACGTGCCTTGACCGGCCGTGGCGTCGCGCATCGGCAGGAAAAGACCCCCTCCGTACTGCGCTAGCCACCAGACGTCCAAGTTGCCAAGAGCGCCCAACTCGACTCGCCCGATCCGATCCAACATGACGACCTCGTCACCCTGGGTCGGGACTTGCAGCCGTACGGCCTCGACGTCAGGATCGATCCGCACGACGAAGCGGTACGCCGAGTCGTACGGCGCGTATGGAAGGCCGGTGAAGGTGGCTCGGGCCGGCGGTTCCAGAGGCGACTCGGGATGTTCGGTGAAGAGCCGATCTCGGCCCTCGCGCCACAGGTCGAAGCCTTGCTCCGGCCGCTCGCAGTCGCGTACCCGCCGATAGAGGTCGGCCACCGCGCGCCGCCACGCCAGCACCGACATGCTCATCCGGTGAGCCTGCCACGCGAGGGAAACGACGATCTCGCCGTACCCTGTTGGGCATGGCAGTCCGCGCGGTACGGGGACCCGCTGCTCTGGCGCCCCTGCGCACCGTGGCCCTGGCCATCGGATTCCTCTGCGCGGCCGCGGCCAGCGTGATCATTTTCGTGACCGAGAACGCCACGTATCTGCGAATCGGGATCTTGGTCGCGCTCTGGGGCTTCGTCTTCGCAGCACTCGCCGCCGGGCGTCGGCAGACCGAGCAGGCGGTGGCCGCCAGCACCGAGATCGAGGTGCGCAAGAGCTACGAATTCGAACTGGAACGCGAAGTCGCTGCTCGCCGGGAGTACGAACTGCGTCTGGAGGCCCAACTCCGCCGGGAACTGCAGGAAGGCTTCACCTCCCAAGTAGGGGCCCTGCACGAGGAGATGACCCGGCTCCGTCGTGAACTTTCCGAGCAGTGGGACAGCGAACTGCGAGTAGAGCGGATGGTCATGCGTACTCAGTCGGTCCGGATGGGCGGCGAGCGACGTGAGTCCCTCCAGCACGGTCCATCCAGCCGACCCAGCATCGATGCAGCCCCGCTGGACGATGGATCCTTCGACGCCGGACCGTCCGAGAGCTCCTTCGACGACGGTCCCACCACGATGGAGGTTCCCGGTGTCGCTGCCGACGAACCGTCCGTACCGACTGCGCCCGTCCTGCCGACTGCACCGGGTCAGCAGGCAGCCGTCCCGCCGGCACCCGTACCAACGTCCGCGCCGCCATCATCCGGCTTTCCCATCCTGATCAGCACCACTCCGCGGCCGATCGAGCGGGATGCCGAGCCGGGCAGCGTGCCGCAGCCGGGGATGCACACGCAGGCTGAGACAGCCGCCGGTGAACTGCCTGCCGTGGAAGCACCCGGCGACGTACTGGGCCGAATCCTGGCCGAAGCCGGTGTCCGACCGGGAGGTCGCCGCAGTAGGCACCGCCACGAGGACGAGGAATAGAAATCCTCGTGCTTGACGTGATTGCGGTTTCGGAGCGCTGCGTCGGCGTGTCGCCACCGCAAGGTCAAGCCAGCGATCACGACAACGACACCTGTGGCTACTTGTCGATGTCCCCCACGACGAAGAACATCGAGCCGAGGATGGCGACCAGATCCGGGAGCAGTGTGCCGGGCAGCAACTCGGTGA
>JACCUF010000278.1 GCA_013811975.1 Geodermatophilaceae bacterium
CCTTCAGCCAACCGCTGGTTGGAGTCGATGTCGACCTTGGCCAGGATCCAAGCACCGTCACCTTCTGCGACCAGCTTCTCCAACACTGGAGACAGCTGCTTGCACGGCTGACACCACTCGGCCCACAAATCCAAGATGACCGGCACCTGGAAGGAGCGGTCGATGACCTCGGTCTGGAAGGTGGACTCGGTCACGTCGATGACGTAGCTCCCCCCGCCGGGCGATGGAGGCGGCGATGCGGCGGCCCGTTCGGCTGCCTCGGCGCGAGCACGGATGGCCCCGAGGTCGACCGCTCCGGCCAATGACGCCGCCACCTGTGCCTGTTGGGCCGCAGCGGCTGCGGTGCGGGGCGGTGCTGGGCCACGGGTGGGTTGCATGGCTTCCATCTTGACACTGCCCTCGCAGCGGCCAGCGAGGGACCTGGGAGAACGGCTAGAAGCGGGCCGGTTCGGTGTAGCCGCCCCATTCCGCTCGGAGTGCGTCACAGATCTCGCCGAGCGTGGCCTCTGCTCGTGCCGCCTCGAGCATGGCGGGAACCATGTTGTCCTCGGTGCGGCTGACGTCGACCATGTGGGCCACCGCAGCCCGGACCTTGTCATCGTCGCGGGCAGCGCGCCGGTCTGCGAGAATTCGACGCTGCTCGACCTCGACCTCGTGGCTGACCCGCAGAATGTCGAGCTGGTCGTGGTCGCTGACCGAGGCGTTGTTGACGTTCACGCCAACGACCTGCTTGTCGCCCTTCTCGAGCTTGAGCTGGTAGTCGAAGGCGGCCTCGGCGATCTCGCCGATGAACCAGCCGTCCTCGATCCCGTGTAGCAAGCCGCTGGTCATCGTCTCGTCGGTCCCCATGCCCTGAATCTGGGCAAAGATCTCCTCGGCCTGGCGCTCGATGTCATCAGTGAGTGCCTCGACGTACCAGGATCCGCCGAGCGGATCAGCTACGTTCCCGACACCGGTCTCGGCAGCGATCACCTGCTGGGTGCGCAACGCGATCTGAGCGGCCTTCTCACTCGGCAGGGCGAGCACCTCGTCGAGGGCATTGGTATGCAGGGAGTTCGTGCCGCCGAGGATCGCGGCGAGTGCCTCCACTGCTGTACGGACGATGTTGTTGTCCGGCTGCTGCGCGGTCAGCGACACTCCGGCGGTCTGGGTGTGGAAGCGCAACCACTGCGCACGCTCGGTCTTGGCGCCGTACACGTCTCGCATCCAGCGAGCCCAGATGCGCCGTGCGGCACGGAATTTCGCGATCTCCTCGAAGAAGTCGATGTGCGCGTCGAAGAAGAACGACAGCCCGGGCGCGAAGGTCTCGAGATCCATGCCCCGGGACAGGCCGAGTTCGACGTATCCGAAACCGTCGGCCAGGGTGAAGGCGAGTTCCTGGGCTGCGGTCGATCCGGCCTCGCGGATGTGATACCCCGAGACCGATACCGGCTTGTAGGCCGGGATCTTCTCGTTGCAGAACTCCATCAGGTCGCCGATCAGGCGCAGGTGCGGCTCTGGTGGGAACAGCCACTCCTTCTGCGCCATGTACTCCTTGAAAATGTCGGTCTGCAGCGTTCCGTCCAGCGTCGAGATGTCGATGCCCTGCCGCTCGGCTGCGACGAGGTACATACAGAAGACAGGAACGGCCGGCCCGCTGATCGTCATCGATGTCGTGGTCTGTCCGAGCGGGATCCCGCCGAAGAGGGTCTCCATGTCAGCGGCTGAATCGATGGCCACGCCACAGTGCCCGACTTCGCCCAGCGACATCGGGTCGTCGGAGTCCCGGCCCATCAGGGTCGGCATGTCGAAAGCGACGGACAGACCGCCGCCGCCCTCGGCCAGGATCATCTTGTAGCGCTCGTTGGTCTGCGCTGCGTTCCCGAAGCCGGCGAACTGGCGGATCGTCCACGACCGTCCCCGATAGCCGGTGGAGTAGAGGCCACGCGTGAAGGGAAACTCCCCCGGCCAGCCGATCCGGTCGAAGCCACTCGGCTCCGCGCCAGACTGAGGCCCGTACACCGGCGCCAACTCGACGCCGGACAGGGTACTGAAATCCGCTTCGCGGACTCGTCCGGATTGCAGTGCCTCGTCATAGCGCTGTTGCCAACGCGCCTGGCCGTCCGGGGCTGCGGTCATACCCAATAGTAGGTCGTCCTATTAAATAATCAAGTAGGTCGTCCTACTAATCTTGGCCGCGCTTGCTCATCGCCGGATCGACCCCAGCGACGTCTCCAGCGGCGTAGCGAACGTCCCGCAGCGTCGCGTACAGCTCCTCCAATCTCTCGTCGCTGATGTTCTCCAAGCCGAAGTCGACCGCCATGAGGTCGGTTGTGGCCCGCTCGACGATGGCCCGACCGGTGTCGGTGATCGACGCGAGCACGCCCCGACCGTCGGCCGGGTTGGGCCGGCGATCGGCCAACCCAGCTGCCGCCAAACGTTCGACGGTGTTTGTCACGCTCGTCGGATGCACCATCAGCCGGCTGCCGATCACTTTCAGTGGCAGCGTTCCGGTTCGCGAAAAGCGGAGCAGGACCAGCGCCTCGTACCGGGCGAAAGTCAGCTCGTACGGTCGCAACGCCTCGTCGAAGCGAGCCAGCAGGATCTGTTGGGCCCGAAAGACCGATGTCGCGGCGCGCATCGCGGTCGCCGGCCCCCAGGTGCGCTCCCAGTTCTCCCCTGCCCTCTCGATCGGGTCGAAGGGAAGGCGCAGTTCACGAGGCATGGTGGGCGAAGGCTACCCGCTTACGGGGTGGGCAACGTGCGCAGCGAGGGCGGTCTCCGAATGCCGAATCGTTGCCGCAACGCCAGGCGAGCGGCGTGGTCACCACACATTCCGTGTACAGCGGGACCGGGCGGTGTGGCCGACGAGCACAGGTACACACCCTCGACCGGGGTGCGGTAGGTGGACCACCGTGGCGCGGGGCGGGCAAGCATCTGCAGCAGCGAGGTCTCCCCCGCGCTGATGTCGCCGCCTACGTAGTTCGGGTCATAGTCAGCCATCTGAGCCGCCGTCATGACATGGCGGCCGACCACCAGTTCACGAAACCCCGGGGCGGCGGCCTCGATCTGATTCTCGATGACCGAGGACATGTCCACTGTGGACCCAGCCGGAACGTGGCAGTACGCCCAGAGGACGTGCTTTCCAACAGGGGCTCGACTCGGATCGGCGACCGTGGGCTGGACGGCAAGCACAAAAGGCTCTTCGGGATGACGACCTGCAGCGACGTCAGCCTCAGAGGCCGCGATGTTTCCGAAGGTCCCGCCCAGATGGATGGTTCCGGCCGTTCCCACGTCGGGATTGATCCAGGGCATCGGCCCAGACAGCGCCCAGTCCACCTTGCACACGCCGGGCCCGTACCGGAAGCGGCGCAGCGACTTTCGGTACCCGCCAGGCAGTCGGTCGGATCCTGCCAGCCGTAGGAAGCTGTCCGGGGCGATGTCGAGCAGGGTGGCGCGTGCGGCGGGGAGTTCATCAAGGCTGCCTATCTCATGGCCGGTCACAACCTCACCACCAGTCGCCCGCAGCGCCGCCACCATCGCATCGCTGAGCGCCTGCGACCCCCCGGCCACGACTGGCCAGCCGACCGCGTGGCTCAGCAACGCCAAGACCATGCCCAGCCCGCCGGTGATCGGACGGTCGAGGCGCATCATGCCGTGCGCCGAGCAGCCGGCCAGCAGCGCACGCGCCTGCTCTGTCTCGAAGCGGCCGGCAAGCGACTCGGCACTTCGAAGGCCGTAACGCGCGAAATGCAGCACAGCCGGCAACCCGGAGGTCGGCGGGCGGCGGAAGGTGCCCAGCAGAGTCGACAACAGCCGAGGTGCGTCGGCGACCAACGGTCCCAACAACTGCTCGTAGGCCGGCCCGTCGGGTCCCAACGAGGCGGCCGTACGCCTCAGGTCCCGGTGCGCCAGGACCGCGCGACCGTCGCTGAGTGGATGAGCGAAGGGGATCTGGGGATGCAGCAGCCGGACTCCATGCGCGGCAAGATCGAACTCCGCGAAGAAGGGTGAGATCGCGACCATCGGGTGTGCTGTCGAGCAGACGTCGTGGACGAAGCCGGGCTCGGTCAACGCTGCCGTGCGGGTACCGCCACCCCAGGTCTCGGCCCGCTCGTACACCCGAACCGAGCGTCCGGCGGCAGCCATCCGCAGGGCCGCGGCAAGGCCATTCGGCCCGGCACCGACCACTACCGCGTCGAGCTCAGCGGTGCGTGAGCGCCTACCGGTTGTCACAGTTCGTCGATCAGCGCGTCAGCGGCGGCGTACGGGTCGATCTTCCCCGCGACCACCCGTTGCGCCAGTGCGCCGAGCGCGGCCGAACCGTGGACGTCGCCCATCCGCTCGCGCAACGCCGCGACCGCGATCGCCTCGATCTCGGCTGCGGCCCGCTCCTGCTGGCGGCGGCCGCGCTCCCCGGAGTCGTCCAGCCAACGCCGGTGCTTGTCCAAGGCCTTGACGACGTCCTCGATCCCGTCGCCCCGCGAGGCGACAGTCGACAGGACCGGTGGCCGCCAGGCACCGGCCTGGGAGTGCTTTCCACCCAGCGACAGCATGTAGCGCAGGTCACGAACGGTCTGTTTCGCCCCCTCGCGATCGGCCTTGTTCACGACGTAGAGGTCGGCGACCTCGAGGATGCCGGCTTTGGCCGCCTGGATTCCGTCACCCATGCCCGGAGCCAACAGGACCACCGTGGAGTCGGCAAGTTGGGCGATCTCGACCTCGGCCTGTCCGACTCCCACCGTCTCGATGAGTACCACGTCGCAGCCTGCGCCATCCAGGACGCGTAGGGCCTGCGGTGTGGCCCAAGCTAATCCGCCGAGATGACCACGTGTGGCCATCGACCGGATGAAGACGTCAGGATCGAGGGCGTGCTCCTGCATCCGGACCCGGTCGCCGAGCAGCGCGCCGCCGGAGAACGGCGAGGACGGGTCGACGGCCAAGACCCCTACGCGCTTGCCGGCCGCCCGAAAAGCACTGACCAGGGCGGTGGTCGTCGTGGACTTGCCCACGCCCGGTGGGCCGGTCAGTCCGATGATCTGCGCGTGCCCGGCATGGCCGATCAGCGCAGCGGAGGCCTCCCGGAGTTTGGGACTGGCGTCCTCGACCAGGGAGATCAATCGGGCAACGGCACGAGCCTGCCCGTCTCGGGCACGAGCCACCAGGTCGGCGACGTCGGCGTCACGCCGGGACGTACGCCGTCGCTCGTATGGAGTGTGGGTCTCCTCGAGCCTCACCCGCGGGCGGGGACCCTGATGATCAGGGCATCGCCCTGCCCGCCACCACCACAGAGCCCTGCGGCACCCACTCCGCCGCCACGACGGCCGAGTTCCAGGGCGAGGTGCAAGACCAGCCGCGCACCGCTCATGCCGATCGGGTGACCGAGGGCAATCGCCCCGCCGTTCACGTTGACCTTGTTCTCGTCGACCCTCAGCTTGCGCGTGGACACGATCCCCACGGCTGCAAAGGCCTCGTTGATCTCGATCAAGTCCAAGTCGGCGGGCTCGATGCCTTCCTTGGCACAGGCCGCGGCGATGGCATTGGCCGGCTGCTCGTGCAGGGACGTGTCAGGGCCGGCCACGACGCCGTGGGCACCGATCTCGGCGATCGGGGTCAGCCCGAGCTCGGCAACCTTGGCCGCCGACATCACCACTACCGCGCAGGCACCGTCAGAGATCTGCGAGGCCGAGCCTGCGGTGATCGAGCCCTCCTTCGCGAAGGCTGGACGCAGCTTGGACAGGCTGTCCGCGGTCGTGTCCGCCCGGATACCCTCGTCGGTGGTGAATTCGATCGGATCTCCCTTGCGCTGCGGAATCTCGATCGGCACGATCTCGTCGTCGTAGAGTCCATTCTTGGAGGCCAGCGCCGCCTTCTGATGACTGGCGGCGGAGAAGGCGTCCTGCTCCTCGCGGGTCAACTTGTACCGATCGGAGTAGGACTCGGTGGAGGCTCCCATGGCTACTCGGTCGAAGGCGCAGAACAGGCCGTCGTAGGCCATCGAGTCGACCAGCGTCGCATCGCCGAACTTCGTGCCCTCCCGGGATTTGGGCAGCAGGTGGGGGGCGTTGGTCATGGATTCCATCCCGCCGGCAACGATGATCTCGAACTCACCGGCTCGGATCAGCTGGTCGGCCAGTGCGATGGCGTCGAGACCGGACAGGCAGACCTTGTTGATGGTCAGTGCCGGGATGGTCATCGGGATACCGCCTTGGATGGCGGCCTGTCGGGCGGTGATCTGGCCGGCACCGGCCTGCAGCACTTGGCCCATGATCACGTACTGGACCTGCTCGCCCGAGATCCCCGCACGCTCGAGGGCTCCCTTGATGGCCACGCCCCCGAGATCGGCGCCAGAGAATCCCTTGAGCGAACCGAGGAGTCGACCCATCGGCGTACGCGCGCCACCAACGATGACCGAACCTGACATGACCAGTCCTCCCGAGCAGCGCAGGCTTTGGGCGGCAACGACGTAGCCGCTGGCTGACAGGGTCAGTCTACCGATGCAGTCGCGGGCCGAGCGGGAGTGCAGAATCGGAACTGTGTTCACCCATCTCGATCACGTCGGCATCGCGGTGCTCGACCTCGACGAGGCGCTGGCTTTCTATGCCGAAACCTTCGACCTCCGTTGCGTGCATGAAGAGGTCAACGAGGAGCAAGGGGTACGTGAGGCCATGCTCGCTATCGGCGACTCGGGCACCTGCATCCAACTGCTGGCCCCTCTGCACCCGGACTCCGCGATCGGAAAGTTCCTGGAGCGTTCAGGCCCGGGGATCCAACAGATTGCCTACCGGGTCACCGATATCGACAGCGCGTGCACGACGCTGCGCGAGCGCGGTCTGCGACTGCTCTACAACTCACCCAAGCGTGGTACGGCGAACTCCCGGGTGAATTTCATTCACCCCAAGGATGCCGGTGGGGTCCTGGTCGAACTCGTCGAGCCCGCGCCAGACCATCCGACTCAGGGGACCCTGCAACGTTAGGTGCCGGGCGGCCAGGCGGAGCCCGGCCCCAGTCTTGACTTGGGTGAGGTCGTAGGAGTCTTCCCCTTATTGCGCGCTGGGTAGTCTCGGGCGGGTGCCACGACCGCTTACCGAGCTGATCGACCCGGGCTGGGCCGCTCAGCTAGAACCGGTGGTTGATGTCATCACCGCGATGGGCGGATTTCTGCGTGGCGAGATTGCCGCCGGGCGCTCGTACTTGCCGGCCGGACAGCACATCCTGCGAGCCTTTGAGCGCCCGCTCGCTGACGTCCGAGTCCTGATCGTCGGCCAGGATCCCTACCCGACCTCGGGCCACGCCGTCGGGCTGTCCTTCTCGGTCTCCCGCGAGGTGCGCCCGATCCCACGTAGCCTGAGCAACATCTATCGCGAACTCTCGGCCGACATCGGACTCGAAGCGCCCCCGCACGGAGACCTCTCGGCCTGGGCCGATCGCGGGGTGCTTCTGCTCAACAGGTGCCTGACCGTGCAGCCGGGCAACTCCGGCGCCCACCGCGGCAAGGGCTGGGAGACCGTGACCGACCGTGCCATCGATGTACTCGTCGAGCGAAACGAGCCCTTGGTGGCGATACTCTGGGGCAGGGACGCACAGACGCTGGCACCCCGACTGGGCAAGATTCCGATAGTGGCCAGCGTCCACCCGAGCCCGATGTCGGCCGATCGCGGCTTTTTCGGCTCTCGCCCTTTCAGCCGGGTCAACGACCTGCTCGGACAACAAGGCGCTGCGCCGATCGACTGGGGCCTCACATGAGCCGAGAGCACGAAGCGCACGGGGTGGACGGGGTGGACGGGCAATGACTGGTACGGCCCTGGTCACCGGGGCAAGTGGTTATGTCGGCGGACGGCTCGTACCCGCGCTCCTGGGAGCTGGCTGGTCGGTACGCGCCATGGCACGCAAGGCTTCTCGGCTGCGCGACTACCCCTGGACCGGGGACGTCGAGGTCGTCGAAGGAGATGTCCTCGATCCCGACAGCCTTCGCCCTGCCCTCGAGGGCGTCGACGTCGCCTACTACCTCGTCCACGCGATCGGTTCCGGATCGGACTTCGAGGCGACCGACCGCCGGGCAGCGGAGAACTTCGCGACGGCGGCTCGTGAGGCGGGCGTGGGTCGGATCGTCTACCTCGGCGGGATGACTCCTGAGGGCGAGAAACTCTCACCCCACCTTCGCAGCCGTGAGGAGGTCGGAAGGATCTTGCTGACCAGCGGGGTGCCGACCGCCGTTCTTCAGGCCGCCGTCGTCCTGGGCAGCGGCAGCGCGAGCTTCGAGATGCTCCGCCACCTGACCGAGCGCCTTCCGGTGATGGTCACCCCGAAGTGGGTCGATGTGAAGATCCAGCCGATCGCCATCCGCGACGTCCTGCACTATCTCGTCGGCGTCGCAGACCTGCCTGCGGAGGTCAACCGAGCCTTCGACATCGGCGGCGCGGACGTGGTGACCTATCGGGACATGATGCAGGGCTATGCCCGAGTGGCTGGGCTGCCGCGGCGCCGGATATTCCGGGTCCCCGTCCTCACCCCGACACTCTCGGCCCACTGGGTCGGTTTGGTCACCCCCGTCCCGGGGAGCCTGGCCAAACCTCTGGTGGAGAGCCTGAAGAACACCGTGGTGGCACGGGAGCACGACATCGCGCAGTACGTGCCGGATCCGCTGCCGGGGCTCCTTGGCTTCGACGACGCCGTACAGGGGGCACTGGCCCGGATCCGGGACGCCGATGTCTCGACGCATTGGTCCAACGCTTCGGTCGCCGGGGCATCAAGCGATCCGATGCCGACCGACCCTGCCTGGGCCCGCGGCGATCTGTACGTCGACGACCGGAGCAGCGTTGTCGATGCGCCGCAACAGGCCCTCTGGGAGGTCATCGAAGGGATCGGCGGCAAGGCCGGGTGGTACTCGTGGAAGTTGGCCTGGCGGGTCCGCGGCATCCTGGACCGGCTGTGGGGGGGACCGGGACTTCGCCGAGGGCGCCGCAGCCCGTACGACCTACAGATCGGCGACGTCGTGGACTGGTGGCGGGTCGAGGAGATCGTTGACGGCGAGCTGCTCCGGCTTCGCGCCGAGATGCGGGTCCCCGGCCGGGCCTGGCTCGACCTGGGAATCGAGACCGACGATCGCGGACGGACGGTGTATCGCCAGCGCGCGGTCTATGCCCCGCGCGGACTCCTCGGCCGCGCGTACTGGTGGGCGGTGTGGCCATTCCACGGGTTCATCTTCGGCGGGATGCAGCGCAACATCGCCGCCCAGGCCGAGCGGGTCGCCCGCGAT
>JACCUF010000075.1 GCA_013811975.1 Geodermatophilaceae bacterium
CGGCCACCGACGAGAAGGAGGACTGAGCGAGATGGCACACAAGAAGGGCGCCTCCTCCTCGCGTAACGGTCGCGACTCGAACAGCCAACGCCTGGGCGTCAAGCGTTTCGGCGGCGAGATCGTGAAGTCCGGCGAGATCATCGTGCGTCAGCGTGGCACCCACTTTCATCCTGGTAGCGGCGTCATGCGCGGTGGGGACGACACACTGTTCGCCGTACAGCCCGGTGCAGTCACCTTCGGCAAGCGCCGTGGGCGCGCCCAGGTCAGCGTCGTTCCTGTCGAGTGACGTGACGCGCTCAGCGCGTTGTGGTCGGTCAATCGGCTCTGACAGCCAGTCTGACTGACCATGGCTGCCTTTATCGACCGTACGGTCCTGCACCTGTCAGCCGGCAACGGTGGGCACGGCTGCGCGTCGGTGCACCGCGAGAAGTACAAGCCCATGGGTGGTCCCGACGGTGGTAACGGTGGTCGCGGCGGGGACGTGGTCCTCGAGGTCGATCCCGGCGTGCACACCCTGCTCGACTTCCACCATCGCCCGCGCCACCAGGCCGGCAATGGCAAGCCTGGGCAGGGCGATCACCGCAACGGCGCCCAGGGCGAGGACCGCATCCTCGTCGTGCCCGAAGGCACTGTCGTCACTGACATGGATGGCGAGATCCTCATCGATCTGGTCGGCCAAGGGACCCGCTACGTAGTCGCCCAAGGTGGCCGCGGCGGATTGGGCAACGCCGCGCTGGCCTCGGCTCGCCGCAAGGCGCCCGGCTTCGCCTTGCTCGGCGAGAACGGAGATTCCCGCGATGTCGTCTTGGAGCTCAAGAGCGTTGCCGATGTCGGACTCGTCGGTTTCCCATCGGCAGGCAAGTCCTCGCTGATCGCCGCGGTTTCCGCGGCCAAGCCGAAGATCGCCGACTATCCGTTCACCACTCTCACGCCCAATCTCGGCGTCGTCCCGGCCGGCGATGACACCTTCACCATGGCCGATGTGCCCGGCCTCATCCCCGGGGCGGCACAGGGCAGAGGCCTTGGGTTGGAGTTCTTACGACACGTCGAGCGCTGCTCGGTCCTGGTCCACGTCGTGGATGCGGCAACCTTGGAACCGGGACGGGACCCGCTCAGTGACATCGAGGCCATCGAAAGCGAATTGTCTGCCTACGGAGGTGCCGGCGGTGCCCTGGTCAGCCGGCTCAAAGCAGTGGCGATCAACAAGATCGACGTACCCGAAGCCCGTGATCTCGCCGACCTCGTAGCCGCCGATCTCAGCGAGCGCGGTTACCGAGTCTTCGCCATCAGCGCGGTTTCCGGCGAGGGCGTCCGCGCGCTCACGTACTACCTGGCCGAGGAGGTCGCTGCGGACCGGGCCGCCCGCCCGGCACCGGCACCTACCCGGCTGATCATCCGTCCGACACCGGTCGACGACACGTTCACCGTCACTCCAGATGAGGGTGGGCCCGGCGGCTTCGTCGTGCGCGGGGAAAAGCCCGAGCGTTGGATCCGCCAGACCGAGTTCAGTAACGACGAGGCCGTCGGATACCTCGCCGACCGGCTGGCCCGGCTCGGCGTCGAGGACGCGCTGGTCAAAGCCGGTGCGGTGCCCGGATGCCTGGTCACGATCGGCGACGCCAGCTTTGACTGGGTGCCCAGCACACCCGATGCGAGCAGTGCGGTCATCGGCCGCCGCGGCGAGGATCCCCGCCTCGAGGTATCCGACCGAGTCTCGGCAGAGCAACGATTGGCGATGAAGAAGGCCCGCCGCCGACGCCCGGAGGATCCTGAAACCGCCAGTGCGACCGGCGACGACGCGCCAGCCGTGGCCGAAGCCGGCGCCGAGGTATGAGCTCGGCGGCCGATCCGATCGCCGAGGCTCGCCGGGTTGTCGTCAAGATCGGGTCGTCGTCCCTGACCTCGATCGCGGGAGGCATCGATTCGGCGCGGCTGACCGAGTTCGTTGCCAGCCTGGTGGCGCACCGTGAGGCAGGTCGCGAACTCGTCGTTGTTTCCTCCGGCGCCATCGCGGCCGGGCTCGCGCCGTTGGGGATCACCCGGCGACCACGGGACCTCGCGACGGCGCAGGCAGCGGCCAGCGTTGGACAACTCCTGCTCGTGCAGGCCTACGCAGCCGCGTTCGCGGTCTATGGCCTGACCGTCGGTCAGGTGCTTCTGACCGCCGACGACCTGCACCGACGGGCCCACTACCGCAACGCTTCTCGCACACTCAGCAGGTTGCTCGCCCTTGGCGTCGTGCCGCTGGTCAACGAGAACGACACGGTGGCCACCGAGGAGATCCGGTTCGGCGACAATGACCGGCTCGCCGCGTTGGTTGCCCATGTTGCCGAAGCTTCCGGTCTCGTCTTGCTCTCCGATGTGGACGGTCTGCATGACGGTGACCCGCGACGGTCGGACAGCCGGCGCGTCCCGATCGTCACCGGTGCAGCCGACCTGCAAGCGCTGAGCATCGGCTCCTCCCGAGGTGAGGGCATCGGTAGTGGCGGCATGGGCAGCAAGGTCGAAGCCGCGATGATCGCATCGAGTTCTGGTGTGTCGGTACGGATCGCCAAGGCGCAGGACGTACGTGCTGCTCTGGCCGGACAGGACGTGGGCACGCTCTTCCCAGCGACCGGCCGTCGACCGACGGCGCGGCTGTTCTGGCTGCGGTATGCCAGCCGTCCGCGGGGATCGATCGTGCTCGACGCCGGAGCGGTCCGGGCCCTGCGAGCCCGTCGCGCCTCACTACTGGCTGCCGGCATCACCGGTGTCACCGGTGACTTCCTCGCCGACGATCCCGTGGAACTCCTTGGCCCCGACGGTGCGGCCGTAGGGCGTGGCTTGGTCGCCTATGACGCTCGGGAGCTGCCGGCGATGCTCGGAAGATCTACTAGCGAACTCGCGCCGGAGTTGCGTCGCGAGGTCATCCACCGCGACGAGATGGTGCTGCACGAGCTCCGGCGCAACTAGTAGACGAAGCCATTGGGCCTGTCAACGATCTGTTCCAATGCCCGACCTCCTTGACGCTTCACACTGAAATGAGCGACCGTGCGGGTTCTGTTGTGCCATCGAGGGACCGAATGGAGAAACGGCCAAGCACACGTGGCCCGACCGGTGTCCTGCGTTGAGCTCTGGGCACAATGACGTGGTGAGCGTGCGAGCCATCCGCCAGATCGGCGACCCCGTCTTGCGCACGCCGGCTGATCCGGTCCGCGACTTCGACGACAAGCTGCGCGCACTGGTTA
>JACCUF010000082.1 GCA_013811975.1 Geodermatophilaceae bacterium
CCCGCAGGATGGTCGAGGCCGAACGGGTCGTGATCGGCTGACGATCAGCTACGGCCGTCACCGAGTCGCCCAGGAGCCGGCGCAGCGCAGCAGATGGCAGGACACGAGATGACCTTTCCGGGGACGGACACCGAACGATCAACACTAGCCCGCGGGCAGGAAGCATCCCGGGCTAGGGTGCCCACCATGAGCGAGAACACCACCGCCCGTATACAGACCCTGCCCGCCGGTTGGGGCGAGCTCGATCGCCGGGCCATCGACACGGCTCGCGTCCTGGCCATGGACGCCGTACAGAAGACCGGCAACGGACATCCAGGTACGGCGATGAGCATGGCCCCGGTGGCCTATCTCCTGTTCCAGAAGTACCTGCGGCACGATCCGACCGACGACGACTGGCCAGCTCGTGACCGCTTCGTCCTGTCCATGGGGCATTCCAGCCTGACCCTCTACATCCAGCTGTACTTCTCCGGCTATGGGCTGGAGCTTCCTGACCTCCAGGCATTGCGCACTTGGGGTTCGCTGACCCCGGGCCACCCCGAGCACCGGCACACCCGTGGGGTGGAGGTCACGACGGGACCGCTGGGCCAAGGCCTGGCAAACGCCGTCGGGATGGCGATGTCCGCCCGGCGGGAGCGCGGCCTCTACGACCCCGAAGCAGACCCGGGCGCGAGCGCCTTCGACCACATGATCTGGGCAATGGCCTCCGACGGTGACATCGAGGAAGGGATCACCTCCGAGGCATCCTCGCTGGCCGGGCACCAGCAGCTGGGCAACCTCGTGGTGATCTATGACCGGAACAAGATCTCGATCGAGGACGACACCGGCATCTCGTTGTCCGAGGACACCGCCAAGCGGTACGAGGCCTACGGCTGGCATGTGCAGACCGTGGCCGACAGCGAGGATGTCGTTGCCCTCGACAAGGCCTTCGCAGCCGCCGTCGCCGAGACGGCCAGGCCGTCGTTCATCGTCGTGGACAGCGTCATCGCCTGGCCGGCCCCCAACGCGCAGAACACCGGTCCGTCGCACGGCAGCGCCCTGGGCGAGGACGAGGTCAAGGCGACGAAGAAGGTCCTCGGCGTCGACCCGGACAAGACCTTCGACGTCGCTGACGAGGTGATCGCGCACACCCGCAAGGTGGTCCAACGCGGCGCTCAGGCCAGGGCCGAGTGGCAGCGGAGCTTCGACGCTTGGGCGGAGGGCCACCCCGAGCAGGTGGCCCTTCGGGACCGGATGATCGAGCAGCGGTTCCCCGACGGCTGGACCGACGCCCTACCGGTCTTCGAGGCCGACGAGAAGGGGATGGCGACCCGGAAGGCGTCCGGTCAGGTGCTGGCCGCACTAGCCCCGGGTCTGCCCGAACTCTGGGGCGGCTCGGCCGATCTGGCCGAGTCCAACAACACATCCATGAAGGGCGAGGCGTCCTTCATCCCCGCCGAACATCAGACCAAGGAGTGGTCCGGTGGCCCGTACGGCCGGACCCTGCACTTCGGGATTCGTGAACACGCGATGGGCGCCATCCTGAACGGCATCGCCCTGCATGGGAACACGCGGGTGTACGGCGGAACGTTCCTGGTGTTCTCCGACTACATGCGCCCGTCGGTGCGACTTGCCGCACTGATGAAGCTACCGGTCACCTACGTCTGGACGCACGACTCGATCGGCCTGGGCGAGGACGGCCCGACCCACCAGCCGGTCGAGCACCTTGCGGCGCTGCGGGCCATCCCCGGTCTCGATGTCGTGCGACCCGGTGATGCCAACGAGACGACCGTGGCCTGGCGCACGGTGCTCGAAAACACTGACCGCCCCGCAGGACTGTGCCTGTCCCGGCAGAACCTCCCGGTGCTCGACCGCGACAGTTACGCCTCGGCAGAGGGCACCGCTCGCGGTGGCTACGTCCTGGCCGACACCGAGGGCACCCCGGACGTGATCCTGGTCGCGACCGGCAGCGAGCTGTCCCTTGCCGTGGCCGCCCGAGCGGTTCTCGCCGGAGAGGACATCGCTGCCCGGGTGGTCTCCATGCCGTGCCGAGAGTGGTTCGACGAGCAAGACGACGACTACCGGGACAGCGTCCTTCCTCCGGAGGTCCGCGCCCGGGTGAGCGTGGAAGCGGGCGTGGCACAGGGTTGGCGGGAGATCGTCGGCGACGCCGGGCGATCCATTTCACTGGAGCACTTCGGGGCCAGCGCCGCCGGGCCCGTGCTCTTCCAGGAGTTCGGCTTCACCCCGGAGGCGGTGGTCGCTGCCGCGCACGAGAGCATGACCGCGGCCGCACAGGGTGCCGGCTGATCAGGTAAGACTCATCGCGCACAGGGAGCTCCCATGACCCAGAACCCCCAACTGGCCGACCTCAGTTCGCACGGAGTCGCCGTGTGGCTGGACGACTTGTCCCGTGACCGAATCAACAGTGGCGGGCTGGCTGCTTTGACCGCGGAGCGCAGC
>JACCUF010000105.1 GCA_013811975.1 Geodermatophilaceae bacterium
GCACCTCAGCTGACATGCTGGGCTGCGCTGTGTCTCAGAGGTAGTCGGCGAGCTCGGCGAGAATGGCCGACTTCGGTTTGGCACCGATGATCGACTTCACCGGCTTGCCGTCGACGTACACCGTCATGGTCGGGATCGACATCACGTTGTAGTCCCTGGCGGTCTGGGGGTTCTCGTCGATGTTCAGCTTGGCGATCGTCAGCTTCTCACTGTGCAACTCGGCAATTTCTTCCAGAACCGGGGCAATCATCTTGCACGGCGTGCACCACTCGGCCCAGAAATCGACGAGCACGGGCAAGCTGGAGCCCAATACGTCGGCGTTGAAGCTGTTGTCGGTCACGGTCTTGGTTTTGCCTGCCATGGGATCTCCTCCGGTGTGTTGCCTGGGTCTGTGAATAGCGGGGGCGTTGCGATGGTGCTGGCTCAGGGGTGTTCGGCTTCGATCGGGACGTCGGCCAGCCAGCGTTCGGCGTCGATCGCCGCAGCACAGCCGGTGCCGGCCGCGGTGATGGCCTGACGGTAGGTGTGGTCTACGACATCGCCGCAAGCGAACACGCCTTCGATGTTGGTCTTGGTGGTGGGGTGTTCCACGACCACGTAGCCGGCGTCGTCGAGCTTGAGCTGTCCGGCGAACAGCTCGCTGCGGGGATCGTGCCCGATCGCGACGAACAGGCCAGCGACGTCGAGCCGCTCCGTGGCACCGCCATCGGTGGCGGTCAGGTCGATGCCATCGACCTTCTCATCTCCGTGGACCTCGCTCACCGTCGTACCGAGCTTCCACTTGATCTTGTCGTTGTCCCGGGCCCGGTCCTGCATGATCTTGCTCGCCCGCAGTTCCTCGCGGCGGTGCACGATCGTCACGGACTTGGCGAAGCGGGTCAGGAAGGTGGCTTCCTCCATGGCTGAGTCGCCACCGCCGACCACGGCGATGTCCTGGTCGCGGAAGAAGAAGCCGTCGCAGGTCGCACAGGCCGAGACGCCTCGGCCGAGCAGCCGGGCTTCGTTGTCGAGGCCCAGATAACGGTACTTCGACCCGGTGGCCACGATCACCGTCTTGGCGAGGTAGGTGTCCTCGCCGACCTTGACCACCTTGGGGTTGGCGGCGAGGTCGACCTCGGTCACGTCGGTGGGTACGAGCTCGGCACCGAAGCGTTCGGCCTGCCCACGCAGGTCCTCCATCAGCTGGGGACCCTGGATGCCCTCGACGAAGCCGGGGAAGTTCTCCACCTCGGTCGTCGTCATCAGGGCACCGCCGTACTGGGCGCCTTCGAAGACCAGTGGCGCGAGATTGGCACGCGCGGCATAGATGGCCGCTGTGTACCCGGCCGGGCCCGAGCCGATGATGATCACATTTCGTACCTGTTCAGGCACTGACGTCCCCTCGCTTGGTGGTTGCTGCCACCACAACGTCGAGCGTACGGGCGGGCATTCCCCCGACGGGCGGAGGATCGGCTAGACCTGGCCCTCGACGGTGTCGATGACCTGCGGGTTCTCCATCGAGCAGTCGTCGACCACGATGACGCGGGCGAGCCCAGGATCTGCGGTGGTGAAGAACACCGCATCGCGGTTGCGGCCGCCGTACCGGATCTCGATCACCCCGATCAGTTCATCGACGCTCGCGAGCTGGACACTATCGACGCAATCCGCCGGCGCCGGTGTCCCCTCCAGTCGTGGCGGCTCGTCGGCTTCTCCACCGGTCACCAGGTCGCTGACTGCACCGGGCAGGCTGTCCTCGTCGAAGTCCGGCGGCTCGACTGCTTCGGCAGGTTCGTCGTCCTGGCCGGCGTCCGCGCTGAGGTCCACGCTGGGGGAGTCGCCGCCGAGTTGGGACACCAGCACACCACCACCACCGAAGACGATCACGCCAGCGGCGGCGATCCCGAGCATCTGCTGACGCTTTCGGCGTCGAACTCTCAGCGTTTCGATCGAGACGACCTTGCCCTCGGCAGCCAGCGCGGCGTCGATGCGATCGGCCACGTCGGAGGGCATGTGCAGCGGCGGCAACCAGCGCAGCTCGCTGCCGACCCGCTCGAGAGCCTGCAACACCGTCTTGCACTCGGCGCATCCGTCTACGTGTGCCCGTGTCGAGCGCTCCTGGGCGGAGGGGAGGAGGTGGACCGATAGGTCGGCCAGAACGTCGAGGTCTGGACCTCCAGGCGGATGTGGCGCGCTCGTCAAGTCCTGACCTCCTTTCTGCGTCTCAGTGCACGGTCGCCCGTCGGGGTGGCTGGTGGGCTGGGTGCGGTGGTGTGGTGCGTGCGCTGACAACTATCTCTCACGGCAGCCAGCTGTGGACCGTTCTGGAGACCGCTTAACCTCAGACGTGACCGGCTCGGTCGCGGTTCCCAACTCCGTCAACAAACTCGGCCGTCAACAAACTCGGCCGTGCGGATCTCGAAGGTGCCCCAACGTGATGGCCAGTCGGGCCCTGCCGCGGGCACACCGGCTCTTGATCGTCCCGATTGGTACGCCGAGCGCCTCGCCAGCATCGGCGACCGAGAAGCCCTGTACGTCGACCAGCACGATGGCCGAGCGTTGGTCGATCGGGAGTTGACCGAGGGCTTCTTCCACGACCATCCCGAGCTCCCGTTCGGCGATCCGGTCCCGGGGGTCGGCGGGCTGGAAGGACTCCTCTTCGCGCAACGGCACACTGGGCCGCGCGGCCCGGCGACGGGCAAGGTCCAGGCAAGCGTTGACGACGATGCGGTGCAGCCACGTGGTGACCGCGGACTGGCCGCGGAATGACGCGGCGTTGCGAAACGCGGAGATCAGCGCTTCTTGTACGGCGTCGGCTGCGTCCTCGGGGTTACGGGTGGTACGCAGGGCCACGGCCCAGAGGCGGTCGCGGTGTCGGCGTACGAGTTCGTTGAACGCGTCTGCGTCCCCCGCGACGTGGGCGGCCAACAGTGCGTTGTCACTGGCGGTGCCCAGCGCCGATGCGGTGCCCCCAGCGCCGACGCGTTTGGTCGCAGCCACGAAAGTTGACC
>JACCUF010000142.1 GCA_013811975.1 Geodermatophilaceae bacterium
TGACTCCGTAGGCCATGTTCTGCGCGTAACACGAACAAGTGGCGTGATTGTCGCCGCAGATACCGCAGATCCGGCTGGTGATGAAGTGGGAGTCGCGCGGGTCCTTGCCCTTCATGAAGATCGAGTAGCCGCGGAAGATCGAGGAGGTGCTGTGGCACTCCACGACCTCCTTCTGCTTGAAGTCGATCTTGGTGTAGATGCCGAGACTCCCCACGATCCGGGTTACCGGATCCCAGGCCATTTCGACCAGGTCGTTGCCGTTGTCTCGCTTGAGGGTGGGGCTGGGAATCGTCGACGTCATTACGGGCCTCTCGGCTAGTTGGCGAGGGTGTCGCTCGCGACATCACGCGGGGCGGGCACCACGGGGTTGGGCGGCGTTTCCAAGTACGAGGTTCGCGTTAGCAGATCTGTAGTCTCGGTTACCAGGTACGGGTCGCGCCGGTGGTCAACTCACGGCCCTTGGACCGCCACTTCGGCTCCTTGTCGACCGTTCGGGTGGTGACGGTTCGCAATCTACGAATGGCGGCGCCGTACACCCCGACCGCAGTAGTGGACAGCTTGCCGCCCGGCGGCTCGTCCATGAAGGGCATGAACTTGTCGGGGAAGCCGGGCATCGTGCAGCCGATGCAGATTCCTCCAACGTTGGGGCAGCCGCCCATTCCGTTCATCCAGCCACGCTTGGGGACGTTGCACTTGACGACGGGTCCCCAACAGCCCAGCTTCACGATGCACTTGGGCGAGCCGTACTCGGTGGCAAAGTCACCCTGCTCGTAGTAGCCGGCGCGGTCGCAGCCCTCGTGAACGGTCTTACCGAACAGCCAGGTCGGGCGCAGTGCCTCGTCGAGCGGGATCATGGGTGCCTGGCCGGTAGCCATGTACAGCAGGTAGGTCAACGTCTCCGACAGGTTGTCCGGCTGGATCGGGCACCCTGGGACGCACACGATCGGAATACCGGCCTTGGACTTCCAGTCCCAGCCGAGGTAGTCCGGCACGCCCATGGCGCCGGTGGGGTTGCCGGCCATCGCGTGAATACCGCCGTACGTGGCGCAGGTACCGACCGCCACGATCGCGGTGGCCTTCGGTGCCAGCCGGTCCAGCCACTCGCTGGTGGTCATCGGCTGACCTGTCGCTGGGTTGTTGCCGAAGCCACACCAGTAGCCCTCGTCGTGCAGCTGCTCGTTCGGGATCGAACCCTCGACCACCAGCACGAACGGCTCGAGTTCACCGCGGTCGGCCTTGAAGAACCACTCCAGGAAGTCGTCGGCGCCGCCGTTGGGACCACACTCGAAGTCGATCAGCGGCCAGTGCACGGCGATCTGCGGAAGCCCGGGCAGCGCCCCCAGAGCAATCTCTTCGATGCTTGGCTGAGTTGCCGCGGTCAATGCGACGGAGTCCCCGTCACAACTCAGACCGGCATTGATCCACAGGACGTGGATGAGGGTCTGCTCCGCGGCGATAGCTTCGGCTGTCTGCATGGCTGCCAGCTCTCTGGGCCTCTACCCGGCCCTGTCCCGGGAACCCTGATTGGCCCTCGGTGTGATGTACCTCTCGGTGTACTCGGCGGCATATCAAGTGTCAAGCATTTGGCGTAGCTCACCGGGTGTTTCGGGTGAAAATGCATCAATTAATTGACCCTTACTTAACCTTAACCTTTATCCACTCATACCAACTTTTCAAGCCAGCTCCGCTCTTCACCGACAAAGAAACTATGTCGACGTCAGGGTTCAGGCTCCTGGCATCTCGCTGGCAGCGATCGACGTCGAAATCGACGTATGGCAGGAGGTCGATCTTGTTGATCACGATGAGGTCAGCAGCAGCGAACATGTGCGGGTACTTCAGCGGCTTGTCGTCTCCCTCGGTCACTGAGATGACCACGACCTTGCCGGCCTCGCCGAGGTCGAACAGTGCGGGGCAGACGAGGTTGCCGACGTTCTCGACAAACAGGAGCGAACCGTCGGGCGGATTGAGCGCCTCCATGCCGCGGCGCAGCATGTCGGCGTCGAGATGGCAGCCGGCACCTGTGTTGACCTGGATCACCGCAGCCCCGGTGGCCCGGATGCGCTCGGCGTCGAACAGGGTCTCCTGATCCCCTTCGATCACACAGACCGTCCGCTCGCCGCCCGCCTCGCGGATCGTCCGTTCGAGCAAAGACGTCTTGCCTGATCCAGGCGAACTCATCAGGTTGATCGCGGTGATCCGGTGTTCGGCCAGCCAACCGCGATTGCCCTCCGCCAAGGAGTCGTTCTTGGCCAACAGTTCCTGCTCGATGTCGATCGTCTTGCTCTTGGTCACAGTCGCCGCCGCCGGATCAGGTGCTGCGTCGTGCGGGTGGTCGTGCGGGTGGTCGTGCGGATGATCATGATCGTGGGAATGGTCGGGCGCGCCGGGGATCCGAACCCGGACCGCGGTTGAATCTCCACAACCACACGTGACGCACATCTAGACCACCTCCACAGACTTCACGGCCAACTCGGTCCCCGCCACCACTGCCACATCGGCGCTGCCGCACGGACACAGCAAGATCAGATCCCGCAGTTCGAAGTCCTCGCCACATTCCCTGCAGTGCGCGAGCCCCAGCGGTTCCTCGATCACCAACACGGCACCAGCCAACGGGGAGTCGGCGGCGATGAGCTCGAAGCAGAACCGTACGGAGTCTGGCACGATCCCGGACAACTTGCCGATCCGCAGGTGCACTTTGGCCACCCGGTCCGAGCCCGTGCGCTTCGTGACGACGTCGATGACGCTCTGCGTGATAGACATTTCGTGCACGCTCTCACCCCTGGACGGTTGGTCCCCGGCTCGGGGGCAGATCTAGGACGCTAGGCGGCTGCGGCCGCGATCACAACGCCCGGCGGTGATCGACTGGAACGCCGATGCGAGCGCTGCCGAGTCCCCATGATCGTGAGCGCCGGCGATGCAACGTGGCTGCCCCTGGAACGCTCGAGATCATGAGTTCGGCCGATTGCGGCTCACCGTCAGTTCACCGTGGAGCCAGAACCGCCATGGCAGGTCCGCCGCTTTCGTGATGCCTACTCTCGGCCCGGTCCGGACCTCGGCTCCTGGCGGTACCCGAGCTGGCCGGCTCAGGTACAAGGCGCAGTGCGGGTCGAGCAGACTCGCCCCGTTGTCGGCGCCGGTGATGCCCAGTGCCTGGGTGAGCCGGGCTGGGCCGCTGGCGAGCTCGATGTCGCGGCGCGCGGCCGGACGTCGACGCCGGGCTATCTCGATACCCTCGACGACTTCACCGGCCCGGAGCAGCACCGCCTCACCCGCTCCAGACGGCCCGCACACGACGTTTGCGCACCAATGCATGCCATAGATGAAGTAGACGTAGAGGGTTCCGGCTGGCCCGAACATGACTCGGTTACGCGGAGTCGGCCCGCGATGGGTGTGCGCGGCGGGATCGGTGCCATCGCCGCTGTAGGCCTCGACCTCAGTGATCCGTACGGCGACGATGCCATCAGCCGACCGGTAGGCAAGCAACCCGCCGAGCAGATGCGGCGCAGCGGACACGGCTGAGCCGGACACCGCCTCGGCCAGCTCAGTCACGGGGAGCCGCCTTCGTCAGCCGTCGGGGCAGGGTGCCGGCTGCCGCGCGTGGGTCGAGTCGCACGGTCGGCCGATCCCTCAGCGCGGGCGCAGTGGCACCAGGCTCCAAGCCTGGTGCGTGCGCGTGAGGTCGGTCAGCGCCGCCAGCTGTTCGGCGACCCGCACGGGCGCCGTACCCCCGGTTGTCGACCGGGCCTCTAGCGCCCCACGCACGGTGAGCACCTGACGTACGGCCGGGGTGAGCCGGGAGTCGACGCCCAGCATCGCCTCGTCGGAGAGCTCCCACAGTTCCACACCCTCGGCGCTGGCCCGTCGTACCAGGGCGCCGCTGATCTCGTGGGCGTCGCGAAACGGCACCCCGCGACGGACCAGCCAGTCGGCGACCTCGGTGGCCAAGGCGTGGCCGGTCGGGGTCGAGTCTGCGAGTCGCTGTTCGTCGACTCGCATGGTCGTGATCATTCCGGCGAGCGCGGGTAGCAGGAGGATCAGCTGATCCACGGTGTCGAACACCGGTTCCTTGTCCTCCTGAAGATCCCGGTCATAGGCCAGCGGCAGACCCTTGAGGGTTGCGAGCAGGCCGGTGAGGTGCCCGATGAAGCGGCCGGATTTCCCGCGCGCGAGTTCGGCGATGTCCGGGTTCTTCTTCTGCGGCATGATCGAGGAACCGGTGGCGAAGGCGTCATCGAGTTCCACCCAGCCGAACTCGGTGGTCGTCCACAGGATCACTTCCTCCCCCAAGCGGGACAGGTGGACGCCGAGCAGCGCAGTGACGAAGAGGAACTCCGCCGCGAAATCCCGATCCGAGACGGCGTCGAGGGAGTTCGCCGCTGCGGAGTCGAATCCGAGTTCGGCGGCAACCGCGTCGGGGTCCAGCGGCAACGACGATCCGGCCAGTGCCCCGGCTCCCAGCGGGCTGATCGCGGCCCGCTTGTCCCAGTCGGTGAACCGGTCCACGTCGCGGGCCAGGGCATGGGCGTGGGCCAGTAGCTGGTGGGCGAACAGGATCGGCTGAGCGTGCTGCAGGTGGGTCAGCCCCGGCGCCGGCGCCTCCCGGTGCTCGTCGGCCTTTCCGATCAGCGCGGACTCCAGCTCGGCGATCGCTGCGACGAGCAGGCGGACATGGTCACGCAGGTAGAGCCGAAGGTCGGTGACGATCTGGTCGTTGCGACTCCGGCCGGCCCGCAGTTTCCCGCCGAGGGGTCCCAGCCGCTCCATCAGCCCACGCTCCAGTGCGGCGTGCACGTCCTCGTCGTCCGGGCCAGGCGCGAAACTGCCGTCCTGGGTGGCAGCATCGAGGCCGTCGAGCGCCACGAGCATGGCCTCGAGCTCTTCGCCGGTGAGCAGGCCGCCTCGGTGCAGGACCCGGGCATGCGCGCGGGAGGCAAGCAGGTCGTACGGAGCCAGCCGCCAGTCGAAGGCCACCGAGCGCGACAGTGCGGCCAGCGCCTGCGCCGGACCGGCGGCGAACCGACCGCCCCAAAGCCGATGAGCCGACGCCCCGTCGACGGACCCAGATGTCACTCGGCGGAGCTTGCCAGACGCTGATCACGTGCGGCCGCGAGCTTGCTGGGCAGACCCCACAACTCCACGAAGCCCTTGGCCAGTCCCTGGTCGAAGGTGTCGTCGGAGTCGTAGGTGGCCAAGCCGAAGTCGTACAACGAGGCCTCGCTGCGCCGGCCCGTCGGCACGGCACGACCACCGTGCAGGGTCATCCGCACCTCCCCGGACACCGAGCGGCTCGCCTCGGTCAGGAACGAATCCAGGGCCACCTTGAGCGGGGAGAACCACAGTCCGTCGTAGACCAGCTCAGCCCATCGCTGCTCGACCTGGCGCTTGAACCGGGCCAGGTCGCGCTCGATGGTGACGTTCTCGAGTTCCTGGTGGGCGGTGATCAGCGCGATCGCCCCCGGCGCCTCGTACACCTCGCGGCTCTTGATCCCGACCAGTCGGTCCTCGACCATGTCCAGCCGCCCGACACCCTGCGCACCGGCTCGCTGGTTGAGAATCTCGATCGCCTTGAGCACGGTGACGCGCTCGCCGTCAACCGAGGTGGGGACTCCCTCGGTGAAGCCGATGACCACCTCGTCCGGCTCGCGGGGGGTCGACGGGTTCTGGGTGTATTCGTAGATGTCCTCGATCGGGGCGTTCCAGATGTCTTCGAGGAATCCGGTCTCCACCGCGCGACCCCAGAGGTTCTGGTCGATGGAGTATGGCGATTTCTTGGTCACGTCGATCGGCAGCGACCGTTCCTCGGCGAAGGCGATCGCCTTGTCCCGGGTCATGCCGGAGTCGCGGACCGGGGCGAGGACCTTCATGTACGGGGCGAGCGCTGCGATCCCCACCTCGAACCGGACCTGGTCGTTGCCCTTACCGGTGCAGCCGTGCGCGACGGTTTTCGCCCCGTACGTCTGAGCAGCTGCGACCAGTGCCTTGGCGATGACCGGGCGGGACAGCGCCGAGACCAGCGGATAGCGGTCCATGTAGAGGGCGTTGGCGCGCAGAGCCGGCCCGCAGTACTCGCTGGCGAACTCTGACCTGAGGTCGGCAACGACGGACTCGACGGCGCCGCAGGCCAGCGCGCGCTGCCGAATGACTTCGAGGTCCTCACCGTCCTGGCCGACGTCACAGGCCACGGCAACGACCTCGGCTCCGGTCGCCTGGGCGATCCAGCCGATGGCGACCGAGGTGTCCAACCCGCCGGAATAGGCCAGGACGACGCGCTCATTGGAAGTCCGCTCGTTGAAAGTCAATGTCACTCCTTGTTCGTCGGTGCGATGGTCTGTGCGGAGTGGCGCCGGCCACGGTCGGCCAATGCGGCGAGTTCGGCCGCCAAAGCCGTGCCCCCACCCGGATCGCGGGTGATCACCAGGACCGTGTCGTCGCCGGCGATCGTGCCGAGAACTGTCGGAAGACCCGCCTTGTCCAGCGCTGAGGCGAGGAACTGGGCGGCCCCCGGTGGGGTTCGGACGACGACCATGTTGGCGCTGGCCTCGACACCGGTCAGCAGATCGCCGAGCCGATGGGACAGAGCGTCAGGAACGCGCTTGGCCGGTCGCATCGGGGAGGCACCCTCTTGCGGCAGGACGTAGACCGCAGGTTCGCCATCAACGCCGCGTAGTTTCACCGCACCGAGCTCATCGAGGTCCCTGGACAGGGTCGCCTGGGTGACCGCGACGCCGCTGGCCTCCAGCGCCGCCGCAAGTCCGGACTGGGAGCGGATCGTGCCCGCGTCTATGAGCTCGATGATGCGCGCGTGCCGGGCGCTGCGGGTCAACGGCGCGGTCATGGTCATCACGAGTTCAGTAGCCAGCAGAGGAGTGCCTTCTGTGCGTGCAACCGATTCTCGGCCTCGTCCCAGACCGCACTGTTCGGACCGTCGATCACCTCGGCGGCGATCTCCTTGCCCCGGTGGGCCGGTAGGCAGTGCAGCACGATCGCGTCGTCGGCGGCCCGAGCCAGGGCCGTTGCATCGATCGCGTACGGCGCAAAGGGGGTAGCCCGGTGGCCGCCTTCGTCCTCCTGGCCCATCGATACCCACGTGTCGGTCGCCAATACGTCGGCGCCGTCCGCGGCCTCGACTGCGTCGGAGGTCCAAACCACCGAACCGCCGGTCCCGGCGGCCACTCGACCGGCCCTGTCCAGGATGACCGGGTCAGGCTGGTAGCCCTCTGGAGAGCCGACCCGTACGTGCATCCCGGCCAGCGCGCCACCGAGGAGATAGGAGTGGGCCATGTTGTTGGCCCCGTCCCCCAGGTAGGCGATGGTCAGCCCGGGCAGCGCTCCACGTCGCTCGGCGACGGTCTGCAGGTCGGCCAGGATCTGACATGGGTGGAACTCATCGGTCAGCGCATTGATCACCGGTACCCGGCTGACCGAGGCCATCGCCTCGATCCGTTCCTGGCCGAAGGTCCGCCAGATGATGGCCGCGCACTGTCGGTCCAGGACCCGGGCGGTGTCCTCGATCGGCTCACCGCGACCGAGTTGGCTGTTCTGGGCATCGATCACCAGTGGATATCCGCCGAGTTCGGCGATCCCGATGGAGAACGACACCCGGGTACGGGTGGAGGGCTTGTCGA
>JACCUF010000157.1 GCA_013811975.1 Geodermatophilaceae bacterium
ACCACCGGCCTCACCGGGATCAGCCAGCGTCTTCGGCGGACAGACCCAGCCGGCCGTCGGTTGCCTCGTACAACCGCGGAAGATCCCGTACCCGCATATTCGGCAGGCGTACCGCCCCGCCATTGACGGTGGTGATCGAGAGTTCGTGGCGTTTGCCGATCAGCACGCCGGTGATGCGCCCCCACGGGATGCGTGCCGATCCAAACATCGCGCGCACGATCAAGCCGTCGTCGTCGACCTCGACGCCGCTGCGAAGGACGTAGGTGATCGAGGCGGCTGGCAGCAGCAAAATGAACAGCAACCACGGACTCGCGGTGGCCAGCGGGAGAGCGCAGACGACGGCCACTACTGCCGGTACCAACGCGATCCGGTTCATCTGCAGCTGGGCCGGCTGATTCATCGAGGCTCGCTCCTGGGCTTGAACGTGCTCACCGAGACCTGGTTCATCGACGCCATGTTGCCATCGGCCTAGAGTCCGCAGGCGTGAGTACTACTATGGAATCAGCGACGACGCAAGCAACGACTGGCACCCTCAAGCCGCGAAGTCATGAAGTCACCGATGGCTACCAGCGCGCACCTGCCCGAGCCATGCTGCGCGCCGTCGGCATGCGTGACGAGGACATGACCAAACCGCAGATCGGAATCGCCTCCTCCTGGAACGAGATCACCCCCTGCAACCTGTCCCTGGACCGACTCGCCAAGCGGGTCAAGGAAGGCGTACGCGGGGCCGGTGGCTTCGGGATGGAGTTCGGCACGATCTCGGTTTCCGACGGAATCTCGATGGGCCATGAGGGCATGCGCGCCTCGCTGGTCAGCCGCGAGGTCATCGCCGACTCGGTGGAGACCGTGATGTTTGCTGAGCGTCTCGACGGCTCGGTGCTGCTCGCCGGCTGCGACAAGTCCCTGCCCGGGATGCTGATGGCCGCCGCGCGGTTGGATCTGGCAGCTGTGTTCCTGTACGCCGGGGCCACGATGCCCGGCAAGTTGGGCGACCGCGTCCTGACCATCATCGATGTCTTCGAGGGCGTCGGAGCCTGCGCTCGCGGACTGATCACCGAGGCTGAGCTGACCGAGATCGAGAAGGCGACCTGCCCCGGCGAGGGCGCGTGCGCTGGCATGTACACCGCCAACACGATGGCCAGCGCCGCCGAGGCCCTGGGCATGTCCCTGCCGGGCAGCGCAGCACCGCCGGCCATCGACCGCCGCCGTGACGACTTCGCAATTGCCTCGGGGCAGGCCGTCGTCGGGCTGCTGCGTCACGGGATCACCGCCCGCCAGATCATGACCCGCGCCGCCTTCGAGAACGCGATCACTGTCGTCATGGCCCTGGGCGGATCGACCAACGCCGTGCTGCACCTGCTGGCCATCGCCAAAGAAGCTCAGGTCCCGCTCACCCTCGACGACTTCAACATCATCGGTGATCGCACCCCACACCTGGCCGATGTCAAGCCGTTCGGTCGATACGTGATGTCCGACGTGGACCGGATCGGGGGAGTGCCGGTGGTGATGAAGGCGTTGCTGGATGCCGGACTGCTGCACGGGGACGCGCTCACCGTCACCGGCAAGACCCTCGCCGAGAATCTCGCCCACATCGATCCACCCGACCCGGACGGCGACATCATTCGCGCCATGGACAATCCGATCCACCGGACCGGTGGCCTGCTGGTGCTGCGCGGCTCACTGAGCCCGGATGGTTCGGTCGTGAAGTCGGCCGGGTTCGACGGCGAGACCTTCGAGGGAACCGCCAAGGTCTTCGACGGTGAGGCCGGCGCGATGGCCGCGGTCAGTGAAGGGACGCTGCAGAACGGCGACGTCCTCGTCATCCGGTACGAGGGCCCCAAGGGTGGACCGGGGATGCGCGAGATGCTCGCCGTGACCGGAGCGATCAAGGGGGCCGGGCTCGGCAAGGACGTACTCCTGCTCACCGATGGGCGCTTCTCCGGCGGCACGACTGGTCTGTGCGTGGGTCACGTCGCTCCGGAGGCCACCGACGGCGGACCGATCGCCTTCGTCCGTGACGGTGACCGGATCCGGTTGGACATGACCGCCCGTACCCTCGACCTCCTCGTCGAGGAGGCAGAACTCGCCTCCCGCCGTGAGGGCTGGAGGCCGCCCGAGCCGCGATACCCGACCGGAGTGCTGGGCAAGTACGCCAAGCTCGTCGGCTCCGCCGCGGAAGGGGCTGTCTGCGGATAGCTGGAGAGTC
>JACCUF010000163.1 GCA_013811975.1 Geodermatophilaceae bacterium
GAGTATGGCATGCCCTATAGCGCGCGCTGTGGCGTCCGCTTAGCAGTCCTGAGCGCGACGCCTGCTCTGTAGTCGAACATCGCTTGTGCGGGTCGTACCCGATGGACGTGAAGCGCCGCCGGTCGCCGAGACCCGATTCCTGGTCATCTCGGCACTGGCGCTCCGAGCAGCTTACACGCCGAACGCGTTACCTCCGCCGGTGGCAGGGTGTGGGGAGCGGTCGGCCTGTGCGGTCGTTGGGCGGTACCGCGCAACGGCGGATCCAAGCGGTCAACGCAACAGGAGCGGTCCGATCTGTTCGATTGGTTTCTTGAACGCTAGTCGTTTTCGGGGTCTGTCGTTGAGCTCGGCGGCGACCCAGTCCAGGTCGGCTTCGCTGTGCACCGACAGGTCGGTCCCCTTGGGGAAATACTGCCGCAGCAGCCCATTGGACGCTCCTATGTTTGTCAAGCGGCTGCGGGGGCGTCGTCGAGTCGGACCGCTGCCTCGATTCTTCGGTAGAGGCGTCGGGCTAGTGCGCGCTTGAGTGAGCGTCGGATGTCGCGGTGTGTCTTGCCTTGGGCGCTGCGTCGGATCTCGTAGGCGCGGGTCTCTGGGTGGCATCTCATGCGGGTGACGGCGACGGTGTGCAGCGCTCGGTTCAGCGCGCGGTCGCCACCGCGGTTGAGACGATGCCGCGAGCGTTGACCACTGCTTGTCTCCAGTGGAGCGACGCCGGCCAGTGATGCGAACGCCGCTTCGTTGCGGACCCGCTCGTGGTGGGACCAGCTGATCAACAGTTGTGCGGCCACCACGGGGCCAACGCCGGGCTCGGTGAGCAAAGCGAGCCCTGCCGGGTGCTGCTTGATCAGGTCGAGCAGTTGAGGATTGAGCTCGGCCAGCTGCATAGACAGAAACCGAACCCGTGCCGCAACTGACTGCAGACTGAACACTGAGAGGCGGTGCTCGATGGGGGCTGACTTCGGGATCTGCAGTTGTTCGATCCGGGTGAGCTGGGCGGTCAGAGATCGGCCGCGCAGCTGGGCGCGCAGGTGCTCGGGGGCGACCACGATCAGGCTCTTCAACTCGTTGACCGCCTTCGTTCGGCTGACCAGCACCCCCTCTCTGCAAGCGAAAACCATCCGCAGCGCCTCCCGCAGACCGCCTGAGCGAGGAGCACCTTGCTCGTCGCGGGCGAGCGCTTGGCGGGCCGCGCGGATCGCGTCGATCCGATCGTTCTTCGCTCCTCGGGCGCGTTTGAGCGCACCAACCTCGACGACCGTCTCACCGGCATCGAGGAGGAACACGACCAGGCCGGCAGCGAAGCTGCCGGTGCCTTCCAGCGCCCAGATCCGTCGACCCGGAGCGTTCTCACCGGCCCAGGTAAGCATCCGTCGATAACCAGGGCCGTCGGCGGTGTCAGCCACGTGAGCGTGGACTCGTGCGGCCCCGGTATCGAGCACCGCCAGGTCGACGGTGTCGCGGTCTGGATCGCCTCCGATGACGAAGTCGTAGTGCTCTGCAAGCATGACCATTGCGGTTGTCCTTCCATCGATGGATGACGCGGAAGGCATCGGCCTGGGTGAAGATCACTGGTCGCGGCAGCACTGTGAGGGGTCACGTCGGTAACGGCGGACAAGCTCCTAATCAAGCCAAGACGAGTGGGCCAGGTCGGTGCCGGCAACCCCAGCGACAGGTCAAACGAAAGACACACGCGAGGCGGTCAGTATTCTCGAGAGTCACCTCGAGCTGCCAGCACCAAGCCTGGCCGATCAGCTCCGACCGAGCCACCTTGATACTCACAGTGTTCTCATTGGAGCCCCGCTGCCAGGGGCTGTGCGGGTCGCAGAAGTAGATGGCCATCTTTGTGGCCAGGGTGATCTAGCGGTGCTGGGCAAGCTCGGTGCCCTGGTCCCGGGCCTGCTTCTCGATCAGTTCCTTCTTCGACCACATCCACAACACCTCATATCGGTAGGGGTGTTGCGACGACCGATTGAGCCCGCCATCCTCTTTCGGGACAATGCGACCCGGGCTCGTGGGGTATTCGCGTGGCATGCGCGGCGGGAGAAGGTTTCAAGCGGCGTAGAGCCATACTGATGACTATGGATGTCGAACAGCTGCGCGTGAACGTCTATCGGTTATTTGCCCGGACCGGGCGACCGCCAGCCGTCGACGAGCTTGCCGGTGCCGTAGGCGCTGAGACCACCGAGGTCCGCCACGCGCTTCGTCAGCTGGCCCAGGGCCGGCACCTGTCGCTCGGCGCCGATGACGCCATCGTCATGGCCCACCCGTTCTCCGCGGTGCCGCTTGGCTTTTCGGTCATGAGTACCGACACCCTGTGGTGGGGCGGGTGCGCGTGGGACTCATTCACCCTGCCGCACCTACTCGGCGACGTCGTGCCCGCTGCCGCGCGGGTACTGGTGGCGACTACGTGCCCGGCCTGCAACCGCCCCCACGCCTGGAACGTCGATCGCAGCGGCCCTCCCGAGGGAGAGCAGGTGGCACACTTCCTGGTACCCGCCGCCCGCATGTGGGATGACGTAGTGCACACCTGCGGCCACCAACGCCTGTTCTGCTCCACCAGTTGCGTCGAGACATGGCTGGCGCGCACCGGCAATATCCGCGGATACATGATGGACCTGCCGACCCTATGGCGGCTGGCCGCCCACTGGTACGACGGCCGCCTCGAGTACGGCTACACGCGTCGCGAGCCCGCCGACGCCGCCGAGTACCTACACTCGGTCGGTCTGTCCGGCTCATTCTGGGGGCACTAGGGCAGCTCAGCCCATGAGCCGCTTGCTGGGCCACCGCACCGGCCCGGTAGCCGATCCCATCCGGGACAAAGGTGTTCCCCAGCTCCTCCGGCGCGGGCGTCGCCGCAAGCCGTTCATCTACTGGGACGGGTGAGCCAGTTGATGTAGGTGGGTTCGCAAAGCCCATGCCAAGGCCGTATTATGTGCAACGACTCTTGCGCAATGAGCGTTGCTGACTATTGTGTCTGCATGGATGTGGATCGTTCACCAAGACAAGTCACCGATTCGGGCGTTCTTGCTGCGATGTCTCACCCTTTGCGACGGCGCCTGCTGGACGTGTTGAAGGTCTATGGCCCAGGAACCGTGTCCTCGTTGGCCGAGCGCACCGGTGAGCGCGTACCGAACGTGAGCCATCATCTGAAGGTTCTGGCGGGTGTCGACTTGGTGGACCTGGCTCCCGAGCTGGCCCGTGATCGGCGGGAACGGTGGTGGCGGCTGGTTTCGCCGACGTTGCGTTGGTCCAGCGAGGACTTCGAGGACGACCCGGCGGGATCGGCGATCGCTCAAGCGGCGCTGTCATTGAACCTTGATCACCACACACGCGCGGTCCGCGCTTGGTACGCCGCCGACGAGCAAAGCCGACACGCGTGGGGAGACGCGGGGTTCTCCACCGACAAGTGGCTGAACCTGAGCCCCGACGAACTCAGTGAACTGTCCCAGCAGGTCATCGCCCTGTTCGATCAGTGGGCTACCCGCGCGGTTCCCCAAGACGGCGCACAACGCGACCCGGTCTTGGTCTTCACCTACGGGGTCCCGGCCCAACCATGAACGTCCCGTCCGGGCAGGGACCGCTTCGTGAGAGTGGGGTGTGGCGTCAGCGTGACTTCCGGTTGTTCTGGGTCGGTGAAACTACCAGTGCGTTCGGGACTAGTATCACCGCGCTTGCACTACCGCTGGTCGCGGTCATCACCCTGGATGCAACCGCGTTCCAGGTGAGCCTGCTGACCGCCTTGGCTTGGCTGCCGTGGCTGGTGGTGGGCCTGCCAGCCGGAGCGTGGGTGGATCGGCTTCCCCGCCGACCGGTGATGGTGGTGTGCGACGTGGTGTCGCTGGTTGCTTTGGTCAGCGTCCCAGTCAGCGCCTGGCTAGGAGCCTTGACTCTGGCCCAACTGCTCGGTGTTGCTGTGGTCGTGGGTACCGCGGGTGTGTTCTTCCAAACTGCCTACCAGGTCTACCTGGCGGGGCTGGTTGATGACGATGACCTGCCGCAGGCCAACGCAGCGTTGCAGGGCAGCCAGTCTGCGGCTCAAGTCGCTGGCCCTGGCCTCGCCGGGCTGATCACCCAAGCCCTCGGTGCTGTCACCGGACTGGTGGCTGACGCGGCCACCTTTGCAGTGTCCGCATGGTGCCTGCTCAGCATCCGGACCCCCGAGAAGATGGCCACCCCAACCACCGACAAGGCGGGCTCACCCAGGGAAGACAAACTCATTGGCCAGGTAGCCACCGGGATGCGCTTCCTCGTCGCGGACCCTTACCTGCGGATTCTCGCCGTCTTCGGAGCGCTCAGCAACTTCGCCCTCGTCGGCTATCAGTCGCTCCTTGTCGTCTTCTTGGTGCGTGAAGTTGGTGTCGACCCCGCTGTGGTCGGGGTGCTGATTGCAGGGATGAGTGTGGGCGGTTTGGTCGGCGCTCTAGTCGCCCCCGCCCTTGGCCGCTGGGCCGGTACCGCACGTGGGACGCTCGCTGGGAACCTCGCTGCCGGGCCCTTCGCGCTACTCATCCCGCTCACTGCGCCCGGCTCACGCCTACTCTTCGTCGTGGTCGGTGGAATAGGGGTGGGCATCACCGTCGTCGCCGGCAACGTCCTGAAAAACAGCTTCCGCCAGATCTACGTACCCCGTCCAATTCTCGGCCGGGTGACCGTCGGGATGCAGTTCCTCAACTACGGCGCCATCCCACTCGGCGCTCTCACCGCCGGCACCCTCGCCAGCACCCTTGGCCTTCGGCCCACCATGTGGCTCATGACCGCTGGCCTCGGCCTAGCCGCTCTCACCCTTCTAGTAGGCCCACTCAAACGAGACCGCGACTTTCCTAGTCACCCCAAGCATGAAGGCGTGAACTAGCTGTGCGATCGCAGCCGCTCCATCGACAGTCCTCGATTGCGGATCGTCACGCGGGACCCGGTACTTGACACGGGATCGGCTTGCGGGTTGAGGTCTGGGGATGCGGTCACCGAAGTGGGCTCCTCCCACGTCCGCCGCCGACGGCTTCGGATGCGAGATCCCCGGCGC
>JACCUF010000194.1 GCA_013811975.1 Geodermatophilaceae bacterium
GGATCATGCGCCATTACGATCCTGGCTGCGGACCAATCGGTGTTGGCCAGCCGGTTCGCCGCGGCGGGTAGGCCAAGCGCGCGGCTGCTCCTGGACGACGTTCCGCACGAACGTGCGTCGCACAGCAGGGCACTGGTCCTCACCGGAGGTGTGAGCGCGCTGGATTGCCACGTCGAGTCGAGGACGCCTGCGGGCGATCACATCCTGGTCGTCGTACGGATCCTCGAGGTTGTCTACGTAGCAGAGGACCGGCAGCCCCTCATCCGCCACCGCAGTCGATACCGGCGCAAGCTGTGACCTGAGCGTCATCCGTGGGGCCTGCGAGTTGGCGTGTGGCGGCTCTCATGGACGGATCCCCGCTGTGCGCTCGAACGGAGCGTTGGACGCCAGCCGCTACTCGCCGTCCCCCAGCCGAATACTCAGAATGGGGGCGGGTCATCGTCATGGCCAGGGCGGCATGGTTCGTGAGTTGGCTTGTCCGGCCGCGGTTTTCGTGCTGGCGGGGGTCGGTGGTCTCTGGCGGGGTGGGTGTAGGTGTGTCCGGTGGGGGTGGTGATCGTTGATGATCCGTCGGGGTGGCGTACTGAGGTGAAGTTCCAGCGTTGTTTGGTGCGGTGGTGGTGCCTGCATTTGGCGTCGAGATTATGTGCGGCGGTGGGCCCTGCGGGGTAGGGGATCAGGTCGTCGAGGTCGACCCGGGGCTGGGCGCAGTTGGCCCAGTTGCAGGTCCCGTCCCGGGCCAGGACGAACTCGCGTAGCGCGGGTGGCGGGTCGTGCCGGGTGGTCCCGACATCGAGCAGGGCACCGGTCTTGGGGTGGTAGATGATCCGTTGCCATTGGGCATCGGCGGCCAGGCGGATGGCCATGCTGGCTGGGATGGGTCCGTGTCCGCGTAGCTGGGCGGGTTCGGTGCTGGTCCCGAGCAGCATTCCGGCGTCCAGTTTGACTTGGACTTGGGCCCAGGCCGGCACCCGCGGGGCGACGCCGACCTGCCCGGTGTCGGGGTCGATGTTGGTGGCCCCGGTGAGGTAGAGCCGGGCGAGGTCGGTGAACGCGTCGGCGCGGCGCTGGTCGGCGGTCCTGGTGTCGTCGGGGTCGCGGTCGGCTTGGCAGCGGGCGTTGATCGCGGCCCACACGGCCGCGGCATCATCGGCGGGCAGTAGGGCCCACAGGCAGGCCATCCCGTCCTCGCGGGGTTCTTTGATCACCTTCCGGCCTTGCGCGGCGTTGGCGTGGCGGTCCTCGATCTCGCGGGGGTCCAGGGAGTCGGCCAGCGCGGCGACCTTGACCTTCAGCCGTGAGGGGCTCAGCTTCTCGGCCTGGGCGAGGAGCTGGCCTTCTACAAAGGCGGCGTCCTCCGCGGATAGGCGTGTGCTTCCTTCGGACAGGATCCGGGCCCGGGATTGACAGATCCGGCCCTGCTCCCAGGCGTCCAGGGTCGCCGGGAGCCGCCCGGCGAGGTCCAGGGCGAGGTTGACCTTCGTGCCCGCGGCCATCCGGGAACACGACAGCGCCAGGGACACCTCTTCCACCGCGTACGGCAACTCGTTGGGGTCGGTGGCGGTGCGCCGGGTGCTGAGTTCGGCCAGGGCCCGGGCCTGGCCGGCGGCGGCCCAGGCGGCGAGGCGTTCGTAGCCGACGATCCGGTCCAGCACCGTGGCATCGGGAACCCGGTCGTTGCTGATGCCGGCGAGCAGGATCGCCAGGCCGGCTCCGGTGGGGCAGCCCGGGATCGGCAGGTCGGCGCCGGTTTCCACGATCGCGGCGGGGTCCAGCTCGGTGGGGTCGTAGATCTCTTGGTGCCATTCCCCGTCTGCGTAGACCCAGTCCCCGGTAAACTCGCCTTCGAACATGTGTTCGAGTATCCGCTGAACCTGGCTGGGGTGCAAGCGATTTCAAAGAATATGCGAAAGAATCGCCACGCCGGGACCGCCAGCCGAGGCCGCCAAGCCGGCCACCCGACGTACCCATCGCTGCTGCCGTCCTAGAACCCAACCATCCCAACAACCGCCGCCCGGGCACCGAAGCCGACCCAGCCCGTACCGATCGTTGCTGCCGTCGTAGAACCCGGTCAGAGACCGAGGTCGCGGGCGATCAGCATCCGCTGCACTTCCGAGGTGCCCTCGCCGATCTCCAGGATCTTCGAGTCGCGCCACATGCGAGCGACTGGGAATTCGTTCATGAACCCGTACCCACCATGGACCTGAGTCGCTTCGCGAGCATTCGTCACAGCAATCT
>JACCUF010000220.1 GCA_013811975.1 Geodermatophilaceae bacterium
ACGTTGAACGAGGGGTGCTGTGCCGATACCTGCAGTTTTCCCCTCGATTCCTGCAGGTTCTCGCACAGCGCCCGACAACTCGGCGGACTCAACGCAGGGCTGGGGCGACCTCGCGTTCGAAGAGTTCGATCCCGCTCCGGTCGTAGGCCGCCTCGGGGAAGTAGCAGATCGCGTACGTCATTCCCATCTCCTGGGCCGACGTCAGCGCTTGAACGATCTGTTCGGGCGTACCAACCGCCGGACCGGAGCGCGCATCAGCGACTCCTTTGTCGGCGCGTTCGTCGCCGACGATTCCGCGGTAGTGGTCCCCGAACCATTGCAGGCGCTTTTCGACCTCGGCCTGATTGGCCCCGATCACCACGTTGTAGTTGGCACTGCGGGTGATCTCCGAGAAATCGCGACCGTGGTCTTTGCAGTGGCCCTCCAACACTGAGGACTTGTGCGCGAACGCCTCGGGCGTGCCGTCGAAGTTCGTGTACGCCGCGTACCGGGCCGCGATCCGCAATGTCTTCTTCTCCCCACCGCCGGCGATCCAGATCGGAATCCCACCGTCCTGCAAGGGCAGCGGTCGGCAGATCGCCCGGTCGACCTGGTAGTGCTCGCCGTTGAGGGTTGCGGTGCCGGTCGACCAGAGCTGGCGCATGATCTGCACGCCCTCATCGAGCATGGCCAGCCGGATCCCGGCCCGCGGGAAGCCGTACCCGTATGCCCGCCACTCGTTTTCATACCATCCGGCGCCGATACCCATCTCGACCCGGCCACCGCTGATGATGTCGATCGTCGCGGCAACCTTGGCGAGATAGGCGGGGTTCCGATAGGCCATGCAGGTGCACATCTGGCCCAGCCGCACCCGCGACGTACTGGCCGCAAGCGCCGCCATCAGGGTCCAGGCTTCATGGGTGGCTTCCGCAGTCGGTTTCGGCACCGTGTGGAAGTGGTCATAGACCCAAAGCGACTCCCAGGTGTCCCCTGTGTCGGCGTGCTCGGCCAATGAGTGCATCGTCGACCACTGGTCGGCGGAATCGATGCCGGCGAGGTCGAGTCGCCAGCCCTGCGGGATGAACAGTCCGAAGCGCATGGGTCCAACCTACGGGCCGGCTGCCAGACGGCTTGCTAACGTGCCTACTCTCCGGCAGCCCGCTCAGTGAGGAAGATCCATCCCAGTGCAACAGATCACCGAGGCGATCCTGGCCGATTCGCTGACCGACATCGGCGCCCTCCCGGTGCCCGAGTCCTACCGCGCCGTCGTGGTACGCGAGGAGGACCAAGAAATGTTCGCGGGCATGCCCGCCCGTGAGAAGGATCCGCGAACCTCGCTGCACGTCCAGGACGTTCCGACGCCCGAACTAGGTCCCGGCGAGGCTTTGGTCGCCGTGATGGCCAGCGCAGTCAACTACAACACCGTCTGGACCTCGATCTTTGAGCCGGTCTCGACGTTCGGGTTTCTCAAGCGGTACGGAAAGCTGTCCTCGCTCACCAAGCGGCATGACCTGCCCTACCACGTGGTTGGCTCGGACCTGGCCGGCGTCGTCGTTCGCGTCGGGATCGGGGTGAACAACTGGAAACCGGGTGACGAGGTGGTAGCGCACTGTCTGTCCGTCGAACTCGAGGACCCGGCTGGCCACGATGACACGATGCTCGATCCGCAACAGCGAATCTGGGGGTTCGAGACCAACTTCGGCGGGCTCGCCGACCTGGCCCTGGTCAAGTCCAACCAGCTGATGCCCAAGGCCAACCACCTGACCTGGGAAGAGGCGGCCTGCCCGGGCCTGGTCAACTCCACTGCCTATCGCCAGCTGGTGGGCAAGCACGGCGCGGCGATGAAGCAGGGCGACATCGTGCTGATCTGGGGTGCCTCCGGTGGGCTCGGCTCCTACGCCACCCAGTTCGCGCTCAATGGCGGTGGCATTCCGGTGTGCGTGGTCAGCAGTCCCGACAAGGCCGAGATCGCCCATCGGATGGGCGCCCAGCTGGTCATTGACCGCAGCGCGGAGGGCTACAGATTCTGGCAGGACGAGCACAATCAGGACCCCAAGGAGTGGCAGCGCCTCGGCGCCAAGATCCGCGAGCTGACCGGTGGCGAGGATCCCGACATCGTCTTCGAGCACCCGGGCCGGGAGACCTTCGGCGCCTCGGTCTATGTCACCCGACGCGGCGGCACGATCGTCACCTGCGCCTCGACCAGCGGCTTCCTGCACACCTATGACAACCGCTACCTCTGGATGAACCTCAAGCGGATTGTCGGATCGCATTTCGCCAACTACCGCGAGGCATGGGAGGCCAACCGACTGATCGCCAGAGGCGCCATCCACCCGACCTTGTCGAACGTGTACGCCCTCGAAGACGTCGGGCAGGCGGCTTACGACGTACATCGGAACTTGCATCAGGGCAAGGTCGGGGTTCGTTGTCTGGCACCGAAGGACGGTCTCGGCGTGCGTGATCACGAATTGCGGGAACGTCTTGGGGGCAAGCTGCATCGCTTCCGCAACACTTGAGGCGGGTTTGCGCCGCATGACAGCATGAGCGCCATGGAGCGTGACAACCCGCATGACATTTATCCCCACGACGGTGCCTCACGCAGCTTCGACGTCGTGATCCGCGGGTACGACCGCTCGCAGGTGCACGACATGGTCGATCGATTGGACGGGGAACTGCGCGTCGCGCTGGCCGACAAGGTCGCCTCCGCGGAACGCGCCGCAGAACTCGCCAGTCATCTCGCCTCAGTCCAAGGCGAGGTCGAGTCCCTCCGGCAGAAGGCCCAATCAGCAGCAGCGCCCAACTTTGAATCCATGGGTGCCCGGATCTCGCACATGCTCAAACTCGCTGAAGAAGAAGCCAACGACATCCGCCGCATCGCGACCGAGGACCGCAGCCGGAGACAGGCCGAACTCGAATCGAGCGCTCAGGAGGCCTCCAGACTGCGCGCCGAAGCCCAGGACGAGGCCCGCCACGTGACCGAGCAGGCCCAGGCAGAGGCGACTCGGCTGACCGAGCAGGCCCAGGACGTCGCGGCGAAGACTGTTGCCGAGGCGCAATCGCAGGCCGACGAGTTGAACGAACGCGCCAGCGCGTCCGCCGAGAAGTCCGAGTTGGCCAGCAAGGCACGCGTGGCCAAGATCGAAGAGGACTTCCAACTCGCTCAGAAGGCACGTCGGGCCGAAGCTGCCCGCGTCGAGCAGGAACGGGACCAGTCCTCGCGACGCGATGCACAGAACCGGACCGAGCAGGCGCAACGCAAGTCCGACGACATGGTCGCTGCCGCGGAGCAGCGGGTTGCCGAACTCGACGCCCAGCGCGGCGAACTGCATGGCCGGCTCAGCAAGATCCGCGAGCTCCTGAGCGGCCTGCCCGAGATCGGCACGGCGACGGTGATCGAGCCGAGCGCCGAACAGACTCCATCGAAACCGTCGGACTCGAACTCGAACTCGAAGGTACCGGCCGAGGCTCCAACGGACGGCGATACGACGGAACCAGAGGCCGATGTGAGGGAACCAGGGGCCGATACGACGGAACCAGACGCCGATACGAAGGAATCGATCGAAGGGCCCGCGACCGATCAGACTGAGCCGGCAGTCGACCTGCCGACCGACGTCCAGGGGCCACCGCCGCCCCCTGCTGCCCCTGCTGCCCCTGTTGCCCCTGCTCCACCGAGTTGGCCGGTGAACTCGCCCGCCCCGGCGGCCCCGACTCAGGCCATCCGGATCCCTCGTCAGGGCTGACGAGGAAAGGAAGCAGGCAGCGGGTACGCGGCCGGGTTGATTCGAGCCACGATTTCGTCGAGTACCCGCTCGGTGTAACCGACGAACAAGTGCTTGGCCCCGGCCACCGTCACGACTTCGGCCTGCGGGATCGCAGCGAATCTCTCGCGGGCCGCCTGGGGTCTGAGGTAGTCGTCGAACTCCGGGATGAGGGCAACCACCGGCTTGCCTGACTCCGCCCAGTGCAGCAGGTCGTCCGGCTTGGCATAGCGCAACGGCGGGGAGATCAAGATCGCCCCACAGATTGCGGGATCGCAGCCGTACATCAGGCTCAGGTCCGTACCGAACGACCAGCCGACCAGCCACGGGCCCGGCAGTCCGGTGAACTCCGCGTACTCGATCGCGGCGGCCACGTCGAAGCGTTCCTCCACTGCGCCGGAAAATGTCCCGGTGGAGCGCCCATGCTCGCTCTTGGTACCTCTGGTGTTGAACCGGAGTACGGCGAGGTCGGCAAGGGCCGGTAGCCGGTTGGCGGCCTTGCGGAACAGATGGCTGTCCATCATCCCGCCGTGGGTGGGCAGCGGATGGACACAGATCATGGTTGCGACAGGGGCGCGCTCCTCGGGCAGGGCGAGTTCGGCGACGAGGTCCTGGCCGTCGGCCGTCCGTAAGATGATCGCTTCCCGGCGGGAGGGAAGGATGGTGTTCCCGCGGATCTGGATCGGTTGCGTGCTCACTGTCGGCTGCTCACCAGCGGCTCCGTCCCGGGTTGCGTCGTCCACGCGAGCGCCAGCACGTTCGGTGCCAGTGCCGGCGGTCCGTAGCGTCGATGTCATCAGTAGGCCAGACCACCAGATGCGGTGTGGCGGGGCGGATCTCGTGATCACATCCCGGGCAGCGATAGGTTCTGGTGCTTCCCGAGCCAGTTATCGCGCGGACGATCCAGTCCCCGTCCGACCCGGACTCCAGCCGGTCTGCACTGGACGGACCGGGATCGCCGCCGCCCGCCGGCGTCGGCTGCTGGCGGGACCGGGATCGTCGCGGCATCAGTGCGTGTAGTCGCGGAAGCCCTTGCCGGTCTTACGGCCCAGGTAGCCCGCAGTGACCAGATGCTCCAGCAATGTCGCGGGAGCGAATCCCGGTTCGCGGAACTCGAGGTAGAGGGTCCGCTGGATCGCCAGCGACACGTCCAGGCCGACGACGTCGAGCAGTTCGAAGGGGCCCATCGGGTACCCGCAACCCACCTTCATGGCCGAGTCGATGTCCTCGGAGGTGGCGTAGTGGGCCTGCAGCATCTTCACCGCGTCGTTGAGGTACGGGAAGAGCAGCGCATTGACGATGAACCCGGCGCGATCGGCACAGATGACCGGGTGCTTGCCGAGCAAGGTGGCGACCTTGCGCACCGTGGGGACGACGTCGGCGACGGTTGAGATCGTCGGTACGATCTCGACGAGCTTCATGACCGTCGCCGGGTTGAAGAAGTGCAGCCCCACCACGTCACCCGGTCGCTCACTTGCCTTCGCACACTCCACGACCGGGAGGCTGGACGTGGTTGTGGCGAGGATGGCACCGGGTTTGGCTATCTCGCCGAGGTTGGCGAAGAGCACCTGCTTGACGCTCAGGTCCTCGACGACCGCCTCCACGATCAGGTCTGCAGCGGTCAGGTCGTCGAGATCGGGCGTACCGGTGATCCGCGCAAGAGCGGCATCGCGGTCGGTCTGCGCGAGGCGTCCGCGACCGACCGCCTTGTCCATGGACTTGGTCAGCGCAGTGACGACGCGGTCGACCTTGTCCTTGCTCCGCGCAACGAAGATGACGTCGTAGCCCGCCTTGGCGAAGACCTCGATGATGCCGGTGGCCATCGTCCCCGAGCCGACGACGCCGACCTGCGCGACAGTGCGGGTCGGGGCCTGTTCGCCCACCGCGCTCGGTGTCTGCGCATCGTCGACGATCTGCGGGCTGTCGCGGTCGGCGTAGGTATAGAAGCCACGACCGGATTTCCGGCCGAGCAGACCTGCGCTCATCATCTGCTTGATCAACGGGGCCGGCGCATGCAGTCGGTCGCGGGACTGCTTGTACATCGTGTCGAGGATCTCGTAGGCGGTGTCGATGCCGATCAGATCCATCAGGGCCAGCGGGCCCATCGGCAGGCCACAGCCCAGCCGCATCGCTGCGTCTATGTCTTCTCTTGTGGCGTATTGGGTCTCGTACATGGAAACGGCATGGTTGAGGTACCCGAAAAGGAGCGCATTGGCGATGAACCCGGCCTTGTCGCCGATCGTCACATCGGTCTTGCCGAGCCGGGCGGCCAGTGCCTCGACGTCCTCGATGACGGCGGGGTCGGTGACGACGGTCCGGATCACCTCCACCAGTTTCATGACCGGGGCCGGATTGAAGAAGTGCAGGCCGATGACCTTGCTGGGCCGCCCGGTTGCGACCGAGATCTCGGTGACCGACAGGGACGAGGTGTTCGTGGCCAGGATCGTGTCCGGCGGACAGATCGCGTCCAGCTTCGAGAAGACCTCGGCCTTGAGGTCAAGATGCTCTGGGACTGCCTCGACCACCAGTTCGGCTTCGGCCAAGTCCTCGAGTTCGGTGCTGAAGGTGATCCGGGCGAGCAGATCACTGCGGTCGGCCTCATCGAGCTTGCCGCGCTCGACCGCCCGAGACGTCGAGCCCTCCACATGTGCCCGGCCGCGACTCAGCGCCGCCTCGTCGATCTCGACACCGGTGACGTCCAGGCCCGAGCGGGCAAAGACCTCGACGATCCCGGCCCCCATCGTCCCGAGTCCGACGACGCCGACCCTGGCCAGTTCCCGTGCCACGTTGGGACTCCTCATGTCGCTCTCGGCGGTCAATTCGAGTGAAGGACGCCCGCTATCCAACCTATTGGCACACGGCGTCCTTCACTCAACAGGACTCAGTGTTCCAGGCTGCTGCGGCGACGGCGCCCGTACCGCAGTCGTACGGCAGACAACAGCGCCTTGGTCAGCAAGGTGCTCCGTCCGAAGGACTGCAGGATCAACGGGCCAGGGGTCTGTTGGGCCACGATCGCGTGCGGCCAGGAGAACTCACGAAGTCCGTCAGCCCCGTGGATCCGGCCGAACCCGGAGGCGCCGACGCCACCGAAGGGCAGTGACGGAATGACCGCGAAGGTGATCACCGAGTTGATGCTGGTCATCCCGGCACGCAGGCGTTGCGCGATCTCCATACCGCGCGCACGGGAGAAGACCGCACTGGACAGGCCGAACCCGGTGCCGTTGGCGCGCTCGATCGCCTCGTCGATGTCGCGCACCCGGCCGACCGTCATGGTGGGGCCAAAGGTCTCATCGGTCACCGCTGGGCGATCCTCGGGTGTGTCGACCAGGATCGTTGGATCTATGAAGGGCGGATGAACGGCCTCGCGGCCGCCGACCAACGCCCTAGCGCCATGGTCGAGCGCGTCCTCGATGTGGCTGCGGATGACATCCATCTGGGCGGGCATCGTGATCGGGCCGTAGTCCGCGCCGTCGCCGCTACCCGGACGGGGCTTGCGGGCCTCGGCGATCAACCGGGCGACGAACTCGTCGTAGATCGCATCCACGGCGTAGACCCGCTCGACCCCCACGCAGGTCTGGCCGGCGTTGGACATCGCCCCCCACACCGCGGCTTGAGCTGCAGCGCCGAGATCGGCGTCTTCGGCGACGATCAGCGCGTCCTTGCTGCCGCACTCCAGCAGCACCGGCGTGAGGGTCCGGGCACAGGCAGTCATCACCAACTTGGCAGTGGCCGTCGATCCGGTATAGGCCAGCTTCCCCACGCCGGACGTACACAGGGCCGCACCGGTCTCGCCGTACCCGGTAACCAGTTGCAGAACAGGGTGTTCGGGTACGGCCTGCTTGAACGTCCCGACGAGCAAGCGACCCACCGCAGGGGTGTACTCACTGGGCTTGAAGACCACCGCATTCCCGGCCGCCAGCGCGTACGCGATCGAGCCCATGGGCGTGAAGACCGGATAGTTCCACGGTCCGATGACCCCGACGACACCGTACGGGCGGTACCCCACGGTCGGCTTCTGATTGGGAAACAGCCAGGAACGTCCGACCGTTCGGCGGTCGAGCACGCCGGCTGCGTGCGTCGCTGCCCAGTGCAGGTGCTCGATGACCCCGACCACCTCCAGGCGGGCATCGATCAACGGTTTGCCGTTCTCGCGATGGATGAGACAGGCCAGCTCGTCCATCCGCACTGTCAGGATCTGCGCCCAGTCCCGCAGGCGCGTCTCCCGACCGCCAAAGCCCAGGCCGTGCCACCACAACGCCGCCGGCCGAGCCGCCGCGACGACGGCCTGCACCTCGGCCTCGGTGTGGATCGGAAAGGTGTCGATGCCCTCCCCGGTGGCCGGGTTCGAGGAGACGAAAGTCGCCTGATCCGTCGGGATAGCGGTCATCGGCCAATGCTACCGACGGGTAACCGTCAGAACAGGCGCAGGGATGTGTCCTCGGCACCGCGCAGGAGTTGATAGTCGACCACCTGCCACCCGATTCCGCGATCGGTGGCCAGCACCCGAGCCTGCAGGGTGATCTCCTGGGCGACCAGGATCCCCCGCACCGGGGCCAGCAGCGGATCGCGATTGAGCAGTGCGAGGTAACGGGTCAACTGCTCGACTCCGTCGATCTCGCCGCGTCGCTTGACCTCGATCGCCACAGCCGCGCCGGTGGCATCCCGGCAGAGCAGATCGACCGGGCCTATCGACGTGGGGTACTCCCGTCGTACCAGCGACCAGCCGGTGCCGAAGGTGTGCACGTGTTCGGCCAGCAACTCCTGCAGGTGGGCTTCGACGCCGTCCTTGACCAGGCCCGGGTCCACGCCGAGGTGGTGGGAGGAGTCGTGCTCGATCCCCTCGATGTGGATCTGCAGTTGCTCCCCCGCCTTGTTGGTGACCGTCCACAGCACGCCGTCCTCGTCCCTGGATTCGCGCAGATTGCACGGCGGGCTCATCCAGTTCAACGGCTTGTAGGCCCGATCGTCGGCGTGGATGGACACCGAGCCGTCGGCTTTGATCAATAGCAGCCGCAGCGCCGAGGGTAGATGGGCGGTCAGCCGGCCGACGTAGTCGACCGTGCAGCGAGCTACGACCAGGCGCACGACACCCGAGGCTAGGCGATGGCGCGGAACTCAGCGGGACAGGGCGGTAACCAGCAACGCGATGATGATGGTGTTGAAA
>JACCUF010000251.1 GCA_013811975.1 Geodermatophilaceae bacterium
CGAGCCTTTGCCCCCGCGCTGACCGGTGGCCTGTTCGACTGGCTTGTCACGCTGTACCCACTGTGGTCGCGACTTGACGAGGAAGCGGCCTACGTCAGCGCCTACGTCGGCCTCACCGAACTTGCCCTCGGCGGCGCCACGACGTCGACCGATCACCTCTATGTCCACCCCAGAGGCGCCGGTGACCTGATCTCGGCCGAGATCCGCGCGGCCCAGGACCTCGGGATGCGATTCCATCCAACCCGCGGCTCGATGTCATTGTCGGTCAAAGACGGTGGGCTGCCTCCGGACTCGGTCGTACAGCGCGACGACGAGATCCTGGCCGACTCGCAGCGCCTGGTCGAGCTGTACCACGATCGGTCACCGGCCGCCATGGTGCGGATCGCGCTGGCTCCGTGTTCGCCGTTCTCGGTGTCGACCAGGCTGATGCGGGCCACCGCCGAGCTGGCCGAGCGGCTCGACGTACGCCTGCACACGCACTTGTGCGAGACCGAGGACGAGGACGCCTTCTGTCTGGAGACCTTCGGCCGCCGCCCGGTGGACTACTTCGAGGACGTCGGGTGGGGGTCGTCCCGGTCCTGGATCGCGCACTGCGTCTGGCCCGATAAGGCGGAGGTTGCCCGTCTTGGTGCCTGGGGTACCGGCGCCGCGCACTGCCCGAGCAGCAACATGATCCTGGGCAGCGGGCTGGCACCGGTGGCCGAGTTGCGAGCGGCCGGCGTACCTGTGGGTCTGGGCTGTGACGGTTCGTCCTCGGCCGACACCGCCAGCCTCTGGCTGGAGGCGCGGATGGCGATGTTGCAGGGCAAGCTGCGGCACGGGGCCGCTGCCATGTCAGCCCGGGACGCCCTCGAGATCGCTACCCGCGGGGGCGCCGGCTGCCTCGGGCGGATCGGGGAGATCGGCGAGCTGTCCGTCGGAGCCTGTGGAGATCTGGTGGTGTGGTCGCTGACCGGTCCGGCCTTCGCCGGTGCGCTCAGTGACCCGGTCGAGGCGTGGCTGCGCTGCGGTCCCAGCGCCGCGAAGCACACCGTCGTCGCCGGGCTCCCGGTCGTCCAGAACGGCGCACCCGTACACCCGGAGATGGACGAGATGCTGGTACGGCATCGAACCATCTCAGGTGCAATGCAATCCGCGCTCAGCGACTGACGGTGCGCCGCCCCCTGTTGGCCCCGCTCAGGGCACAGGGCGCCCGTAGGCCTGCACATCGAGAACCTCGACGACCCGACCCTGAGGCGCACCAACCAGGGCGGGTGCGTCGCGGCGGGAGCCCCAGACGTCGGTGTGCAAACGCTCGAGGAAGGCATCGGCTTCATGCTCTGTGCCGAAGTCGAGGTCGATCATGATGTAGTGCGGATCGTCGACCGGCTGTTGGACTCGATGCTGCAGGACACCCGAAGCCGGTCGTCCGATGGGGTCCCGCGCGAAGGCGGCGAGCCAGGTGTCGTAGTCGCTGATCCGGTGTTCGATCCGCAGGGTGTGCATGGCTGCTCCTAGTCGGCTGATGTCAGTGCGCCAACGCTAGGAACGGTCGGTTGCGGGGCGCTTCGGTAGCACTACCCATCATTTCCAGTGCCCCGCAGGGCCAGATGGGTGGTTGTGCGCGCCCTCACGTCAGCCCGTGTTCGAAGGCGAAGGCCGTCGCCGCGGTACGCGTCGCCGCCCCGAGCTTGCCGAGAATGTTGCTCACGTGCCGGTCTACGGTTCGCTCGCTGAGGACCAGGCGCTCGGCGATGGCGCGGTTCGTGAGTCCTGTCGAGATGAGCCTCAGCACCTGCACCTCGCGCGCGCTCAATCCCATGGGCCGCACGCCCGAAGGCGAGGCTGCGGTCTGCGGTTGCTCCGCCTCCGACGTGCGCAACAACGCGAGAGCTGCCTGGCCCGCCGACTCTTCTGCAGCCGCTGCCTCGTCGTCGCCGAGAGCTGCGCAGGCGCGGGCCAGAAGCAGTCTGGCAAGCGCGGCCTCGTAGGTCGCCTGCTGCGCAGTCCAGAGCTGCCAGGCGTCCCGCACGGAAGTGGCGGCCGTCGCGGGGTCTCCCGCTGCGAGCGCCACGGCCCCCCTGACCTGCAGGGCCACGGCTCTCAGCCCGGCAGTTGGCCAGCGGACGGCGATCTCACCGAGCTCACTCGCGGCCGTGGCCGCATCGACTGGCTCGTCTGCTGCGAGCATCGCCTCGACCGCAACGGGAAGCAGCTCAGCGCGTCGTACGGGGTCGTCTTCGACAGCAAGGGCGCGCCGCACCGTTGCCGACGCCGCTGAAACCCGGCGCTGATCCAGCTGCAACCGCGCAAGTCCGGCTGCCGGGTCGTAGCCGCCCCGTTGTGCCCTCCGATAGGCATCTTCCGCCTTGTCGGTGCGGCCCAGCAGTCGCAGCGCTTCGCCCTGCCGGTAGGCCGCCGCTGCCGCCGGCACGAGGAGCCCGCTCATCTCAGCACTCCGGGCGGCCGCGCCAGCCTCGACCAGTGAGTCGTGCCAGCGCCCCCTGCGGAGCAGGACCTCCGCCCGGTGAACCAGGCATTCAGCACTGAACTGCGCCAACTCGGGCTGTTCATCGCACCAGGCCGACAGGGCGGCCGTCCACTCCGCCGCTCGATCGAAGGCTCCGATCTGCTGGCAGCCGTCGACCACGCTGCAGGCCACGAT
>JACCUF010000266.1 GCA_013811975.1 Geodermatophilaceae bacterium
GTACGGCGCCTGGCGGGTCTGGGAACGAACACGCAATCGGAATCCCACATGACGGATTCGCACTCGATCAGCGACAGTGTCAGGAGTCCGGCATGAAGACCGCGGCGATCCAGCACGACATCACCTGGGAGGACAAGGACGCCAACTTCGCCCGCCTCCGACCACAGATCGCCGCCGTCGTAGGCAAGGGCGCCCGGCTGGTCGCGCTAACCGAGATGTTCGCCACCGGCTTCACGATGTCCTCCACCACGTTGGCCGAGAACCATGACGGCCCGAGCACCCAGTTCCTCCGCGAGCAGGCCCAGACCCACGACATCTGGATAGGTGGCTCGATCATCCAGCGCCACCCGTCGGTCCGCTTGCCGTACAACCAGTTCGTCCTGGCCGGCCCGGCCGGTCAGGTGCACCGGTACGCGAAGATGCACCCGTTCACCTATCACGGCGAGCACGAGCACTACTCTGCCGGAACCCAGTCGATCACCGTTGACGTCGAGGGCGTTCGGATCTCCCCGTTCATCTGCTACGACCTGCGCTTCGCCGACATCTTCTGGGAGCGGGCCGCCGAGACCGACTGCTTCCTGGTCGTTGCCAGCTGGCCGGCGCCGCGGCGAGCGCACTGGCGAAGCCTGCTCACTGCACGAGCGATCGAGAACCAGGCCTACGTGGTCGGGGTCAACCGGGTCGGCAGCGGCGGTGGCAGCGACCACGTCGGAGACAGCATGATCATCGACCCCGCAGGAGAGACCGTGGCCGATGCCGGGAGCAAGGAACAGACCATCCTTGCCGAGGTCGACCCCACCGTGGTGGCACGCATTCGAGCCGAGTTCCCGTTCCTGGCCGACCGCCACACCTGATCCGCCGGGTTTAGTACGGCGGCACCACATGCATCATCCACCGCCCTGCTCGCAATGAGCTGGTGTCGGCATCTAGACGTACGGTGGTCAGATGACTGAGTCGAGCAGGAGTTCCGAAGAACAGGCCGACCAGCAGGGCACCGGTGGCTGGCGCGGTCCCAACGCCAGCGGGATACCCGTCGATGTCCCGGCCGACGGTGATCCTGCAGCCGACGATCCGACGGGCAGCCGCGATGCGCCGATCAACACCGGGCAGGCCGGGGATCCGACCGCCGAGAAGGATCCCGACGATTGGGTGACCGGTGACGAGCCAGCCACCGGAGCGCAGATCAGCTATCTCGAGACCCTGGCCCGCAAGGCAGGGCGTGACGTCCCGCTGCAGCTCACCAAGGCCGACGCCTCTCGGCTGATCGACGAACTCCAGGCGGAGTCCAGCCAGCGTCCCTGATCGGTGCCCTCACGGCGCCGCTCCTTCGACTCGCCGATGGTCGACTCGAGGTGCGCCCGTCTGCGCCTGTCTCCGGGCATCCATTACACTCGGCGGGCCCCAATGGTGCGCGAGCCCCCATCGTCTAGTGGTCCAGGACGCCGCCCTTTCAAGGCGGTAGCACGGGTTCGAATCCCGTTGGGGGTACGTACAGCACGCTCGTAGGATGGTAGTGCGAACGGCCCGATCAGCACGCCAGCATGAATGAGTCACACCAGCAAGGCCCTGTAGCGCAGTTGGTTAGCGCGCCGCCCTGTCACGGCGGAGGTCGCCGGTTCGAGCCCGGTCAGGGTCGCTGCTCCTGTCGATGTTCACACATCGGTGCGGAGTTGCAATGAAGCCGTACCGCTCTCGCCAGCGGTACGGCTTCGCGGGGCAGGTAGCTCAGTCGGTACGAGCGCTCGCCTGAAAAGCGAGAGGTCGGCGGTTCGACCCCGCCCCTGCCCACCGCAAGTTACTGGTCAATTACCGCAGGTCAGCCAGGGCACCGGCAATTGACCAGTTAGTCTGCCCAACCATTTCGTCAGGCGAGTGCGTCGAGCCTGGCCACGTCCTCGGCGGAGAGCCGTACCTGTGCGGCCCCCATGTTCTCGGTCAGGTGCTCGATCGACTTCGTACCCGGGATCGGCAGCACGACCGGCGATGCCTGCAAGAGCCAAGCAAGCGCGATCTGCGACGGGGTGGCCTCCATCTCCCGAGCGATGTCGGCGACCGGTGAATCCGGCTTGGCCAGGTCACCGGTCGCGATGGGGAACCACGGGATGAACGCAATGCCCTCGGTGGTGCAGTAGTCCAGCACGTCCTGAGACTGCCGATTGCTCAGGTTGTAGAGGTTCTGGACGCTGGCCACATCCACGATCTCGCGGGCAGCTTCGATCTCTGCGACCGACACCTCGGAGATGCCGATGTGACCGACCTTGCCGGCCTCCTGGAGTTCGACAAACGCGCCGAGCTGATCGGCCAGCGGCACGTCGGCATCGATGCGGTGCAACTGGATCAGGTCGATCCGGTCCAGCCGCAGGTGGCGCAGGCTGAGTTCGACCTGCTGCTTGAGGTAGGCCGGGTGGCCGACCGATGTCCATTGTCCGGGTCCGGTTCGGGTGAGTCCGGCCTTGGTGGCGATCACCAGCCCCTCGGGATAGGGATGCAGCGCATCGGCAATGATCTGCTCACTCACGAATGGCCCGTAGGAGTCGGCGGTGTCGATGAAGTCGACTCCCTGCTCGACGGCGGTGCGGACGACAGCGAGCGCGCCTTCGCGGTCGGCGGGCTCGCCCCACACCCCCGGGCCGGGCAGTTGCATCGCGCCGTACCCGAGACGGTGGACAACCAGTTCACCGCCGAGGGCGAAGGTGTCGGACAGTGTGGGTGCAGTCATGTCAGTCCCAACCGGTGCCACTCGGTCAGCATTCCTGCGACACCCTAACCCGGCAGATCACTCCAGACCGCCTCGCTTCCGCTGTGCCCGATCCGGATCACGTACACCAGCGACAACACCGCCCCGACGACTGAGATCGCCCCGATTCCCCAACCGGCCGGGTTGGTCCAGGACGGTCGATCCGATCCACGGCGGTTGGCCCAGAAGGCCAGGCCGATCAGAGCGAGCAGGGCAACCGAGAGGACGAGCACCCACGGCAACAGGTCCTCGCCGAGCGCGGTGTGCGCCAGGACCAACTCGAATGGCGCGTCGGGAGCGCTGAGGACCCAGTCTTCGAGAATCTCACCACTCTCCTGTGCGACAAAAACCGAGCCGATGGAGGTCACCGCCGCTAGCCCCGCCAGGACTCCGAATCGGGTACGCCATCGCGGTACGGCGGTAAGCGCGACAGCTGCGATTGCCGTGAGCGGTACGAAGACGACCACGGCGTGCACGATCACGGCATGGGTCGGTATCCGAAGAAGGTGTCGAACATCTAGTGGTGCCCGTATGGCAGGACCCACCGGAAGGCGGACGGGCCTGCGCGCTTGCACCAGCACTGCTCCGAGCAACCGCATCTGACCGCACCCATGCCCTCGGCGACTCGCCCCAGCAAGGCCAGCAGGAGATAGAGCCCGACGAGCCGAACAACAAGTCGCTTCATGGGCGCAGGCTAGTGGAACCGGCCGTGGAGTCAGGCGCCGTCGAGGGTGGCCTCGGCCGCGCTGACCAGCATCGAGATTCCCTCCGGGCTCAGCCCACGCTGCTGGGTCTGCCCGCCACCGTAGGCACCCGAGATACTCCTCGAGTAGACCCCGGCGAGCACTGCTCCCAGCCGCCAGTAAGCGAAGGCTATGTAGAAGCCCACATCCTCCATTGGCAGATCGCTGCCAGCCCCGTATCGCTCCAGTGCTTGGTCGCGGCTGATGAATCCGGGTGCCGTGGTCGGCATCGCCATCGGCAATGTCTCGATGCCGGACGGGGTGCTCCAGTACGACAGCAGCCAGCCCAGGTCGGCCAGCGGATCCCCGCGAGTGCACAGCTCCCAGTCCAGGATGGCCGCGACGTTCCCGCCGGGGTCGAGCATCAGGTTGCCGAAGCGGTAGTCGCCGTGCGCGATGGTGACCGCCCGCTGCCCCGGTACGCGGGTGGCAAGGTGCTCGCCCATGCCGAGCAGGCCAGGGATCGGCTCGATCGGCAGACTGGCCACCTGCCGGGTCCAGCGTTTCAGCTGGCCTGCGACGTACTCCGTGCCCCTGCCCAGATCACCGAGCCCGATCGAGTCGGGTTCGACCTGATGTAACCCCAGCAGGCTGTCCACCGCGGACTCACCGGCGGCCTTACGCGCGGACTCGGACAGCGCGGTGAGAGCTGTGTCCGGATCGTGGGCAACCACGCCGGTGACGAAATCCATCACATAGAAGTCAGCGCCGAGGACGTCGGGGTCGGTGCACAGCCCGATCGTCTCCGGCACCGGGACGCCGATGCCGCCCAGCGCACTGATGACCCGATGCTCGCGCCGCATGTCATGCGCCGAGGGCAGGACACCCGACAGCGGCGGGCGGCGCAATGCGAAGGTGTTCTCCGCGAGGTCGGCCACCCGATATGTGAGATTGGACCGGCCGCCCTCGATCAGATCGAAGCGCAGCGGCGGGCTGAGCTCGGGAACATAGCGCGAGATCCAGTCGGTGACCCGACGTGCCCGTTCTCCGGTGATGTCCGTTTCCGCCACGAGCCCTACCCAACCAGCCAGACGTTGTCCCCTGCGACGAGGACTCGGCCCTGGGCCTCGAGCTTGGCCACTACGGCGCGGGTGGACTGTTCCGCAGCCGGCCAGAGTGCGCGCGGCACGACGGCATAGATGACCTCGACCAGGGCCGGAATCGATTGTGCAGCACCGAGGAGCAGCGTTAGGATCTGCTGCTCCCGAAACCGGCGGTGGGCCAGATAGAAATCGAGAACTGCCATCGGATTCTCGGTCAGCTCGGGGCCGTGACCTGGATACAGCGCTGCCGGGCCGAGGTCGTGCACCCGCCGCAGAGACTCGAGATAGGCCGTTACGTCGCCCTGCGGGTGCGTCACGACCGAGGTCCCTCTGCCCAGGACATGGTCACCGACCAGCACCGCACCGGACTCGATCCGAAAGGCCAGGTGATCGCCGCAGTGACCGGGTGTGGGTACGACGTCGATCGTTGTACCCGCCAGGTGCAGGTGCTCACCAGGCTCGAGCACTTGACCCGTGGGGCCGCAAACCGCCGGATCGGCCGCAGCAACCGGAGCCTCGAACTGTGCAGCCCACGGCAACGCGGCCTCGGCATGGTCCCAGTGGTGATGGGTGACCAAGACCGCAACGCAACGAGCCTCCCGGAAGGCCAGGGCAGCGGTAACCCGATCGAGGTGGTCTGTGTCATCCGGGCCGGGGTCGACGAGGACGGCCTGTCCTGATCCGGGCTCGCCGACCAAATAGGTGTTGGTGCCATCCAACGTCATCCCCGAAGGGTTCGGCGCCAGGATCCGGGTGACCAGCGGCTCGAGGGCAAGGGTGACCGGCATCTGGCCGAGTGCCGGCAACGCCCAGGTCGCCCGGGGGTCAGCAGGCCCAACGAGTTCAGTGAACCTGTCGGGCTCCTCGGTCATTTCCCCATCATGCCAAGTTGATCATCGACAAATCGGGGAGTTATCCGCCAGATAACCCTAGTTCTGCCGATGATCATCCGGACGTGGTCGGTCAGACGTAGATGCCGAGATTGCCCAGCCAGGGGACCGGGTTGATCGCGTTGCCGTACAGATTGCCATTCGTGTGCACCTCGAAGTGCAAGTGCGGCCCGGTGGACTGGCCCTCGTTCCCGACGGCGGCGATGTTCTGCCCCGCGTAGACCCGCTCGCCCTCCGAGACGAAAATCCGGCTGACGTGGCCATAGACGGTGACGGTGCCGTTGTCATGGGTGATGTAGACAGCCTGCCCGAAGCCCCTTGCGGCCCCCGCCCGGGAGACAGTCCCGCCGAGCGGGGTATAGACCGGCGTACCAATCGGCGCCGCGATGTCGATGCCGTAGTGAAAGGTTCCCCAGCGCGCACAGAAGCAGCTGGTAAGCCGTCCGCTCGTTGGCGCTACTCCCGAGGCGGCAACCGGTGCGGGGTTGGCGGCGCGCGCTGGCTCTGGGGCGGGGGCGGGCGCAGGCGCGGGAGCGGGCGCAGGCGCTGGAGCGGGCGCAGGCGCTGGAGCGCCGCCACCGGGATCAGCAGCCTGGTCCCTGGCGGCTTGGTCCCTGGCGGCTTGGTCCCTGGCGGCCTGATCCCGGGAGGCACGGTCCCGGTCGGCCTGTTCGCGGGCAGCCTGGTCCCGGTCTGCTTGCTCGCGGGCGGCCTGCTCTCGAGCGGCTTGCTCAGCGGCCGCCGCTCGGGCTGCAGCCTCGCGAGCGGCCTGAGCGGCCGCTTCTTCTTCGGCTCGTTTCTGCGCCTCCCAGGCCTCGTAGGCCGCACGGGCACCTTCCACGCCGAGCAGCGCCTCCTGCGCGTCCTGCAGTTGGCCCTCCAAAACAATCTTCTGCGCCTGAACCTGCGTGACCATGACGGCGCCGTTGGCATACGCCGCGTCGGCCGCCGCCTTGGCTTCCTCGGCGGCCTTCTCGGCGGCCGCCATCTCGATCTCGGCCGCCCGGTTGGTCGAGTCCGAGTTGGCCACCGCGACCCGGGCGACCTCGAGGTTATTGAGCACGTCCAACCGACCGTCGGAGACGTAATCGAGAAAGGCTGCCCGCTGGATGAGTTCAGCCGGATCCTGACTGGTCAACAGGACCATGTCGTTGGTGAGCAGAGCGCCGGACATGTAGCTGCCGCGGGCAAACTCGACGATCGCAGACTGGGCCCCTTCGACCTCACCTTGTGCCTCCTCCAGACCGGCGGAAGATTTGGCGACGTCGTTTTGGGCAGCGATGAGCCGTCCCTCGGCGGCCAGGTACTCATACGTCGCGGCCTCGGCCACGATGTCGAGCCGATCGAGTTCGCCCTCCGCAGCGGCGAGTTCGCCGGAGATGCGGCCCACCTCAGCGGCGGCAGCCTGCTGGGCGGACTCGGCGGAACTGATCTCGTCGTCGGACGGGTTCGGTGGGGCCGGCGGTACGGCGTATGCAGGTGTGACGGCCACCATCAGGGTCCACAGCAACAAGGCGGACAGCACTATCGCGATCATGCTCGACCGACGGCTCATCGAGAATGCGAAGGCCCGTCTGGTGGACATGGGAGGCCGCTTGGCGTCCACGAACCCCCCTTGCAATGGGCCTGTGTGTGGGAAAGGTCCGTCGGGGCAAGCCGCGGCGGGGATCACAGACCGTCAGCGAACAATGGCACATACCTGCCCCAATGTCACCACCTGCCCCAAATTTCCCACCAGGTAACTCTCGTAACATCCTATGGATCTCACAACCGAGCGAGTTCTGCCCTGAGCAGGTCGAGCCCGAGCCCACCCAGATTCAAGGCGGCGGTGTGAAATTCTCGGAGGTCGAAGGCCGTTCCAAGCCGAGCCTCCGCATCGGCGCGAGCCTCGAGCCACACCCGTTCACCGACCTTGTACGACGGTGCCTGCCCTGGCCAGCCGAGGTAGCGGTTGAGTTCGTCCTGGCGCATCTGGTCATCCATCGAGGCGTGCACCCGCAGGAAGTCCAGGCCGATGTCGCGGTTCCAGACCTCCCCTTCGTGAAAACCCGTATCGCCCGGAATCGGGAGTTCGAGGTGCATGCCGATGTCCAGAACGACCCGGGCCGCCCGGAAACCCTGTGCGTCGAGCATTCCGAGACGATCGCCCGGATCGTCGAGAAAGCCCAGCTCTGCCATCAGCCGCTCGGCGTAGAGGGCCCAGCCCTCGCCGTGCCCGGAGGACCAGAGCATCAGCCGCTGATAGCGGTTGAGCAGGTCGGCGCGGTAGACGGTCTGGGCGATCTGCAGGTGATGGCCCGGCACACCCTCGTGATAGACCGTCGTCTTCTCCCGCCAGGTGGTGAACTCCTCCACACCCTCGGGTAATGACCACCACATCCGGCCAGGTCGGGCGAAGTCCTCCGACGGCGCTGTGTAGTAGATGCCCTCGCCGGAGGTCGGCGAGATCTTGCCCTCGATGGTGCGGATTTGATCCGGGATGTCGAAGTGCGCTCCCGCGAGCGCGCTGACCGCGTCATCGGCGGTGGTCTGCAACCAGCGGGTCAGTTCGTCGCGGCCGTGCAGAATCCGGGCCGGGTCGTCATCGAGGACGGCGATCGCTGACGCGAGCCCAGCGCCGGGCGCGATCTGTTCGGCCACCTGCTCTTTCTCGGCGACGATCCTGGCCAACTCCGACCAGCCCCATTCGTAGGTCTCGGCCAGGTCCAGGTCAGCACCGGTGAAGTAGCGCAGCCACCGGCCGTACCGCTGCGCACCGACCGCGTCGGAGACCGGGGCAACCGGCAGCAAGCGGTCGGTGAGGAATCCGCGAAAGGATCGCAGCGCCTCCGACGCAGCCGACGCCGCCGCATCCAGGTCACTGCGCAGCGCCCCCTGGGTCTGCGAGCCTTCGACCATGCGGGCGAAGAACGGGGGTGCCTGGTCGTCGCCGGCCCAGCGGGCGGCGATCTCCGCGCAGGTCCGTACCTGACGCTGGGCGGAGACCCGCCCGTCCGCGGCCGCCGTGGCGAGCCCGTCGGCGTAGGACTGAAAGGCTCCCGGGAGCTTGGACATCCGCGTCGCGATCCTGGCCCAGTCGTCATCGGTCTCGGTGGCCATCAGGTCGAACACGATCCGCAGCGACTGCATGGGGCTCGCCGTGGTGTTCAACTCCGCGCTGAGATCCCCGGCATCGAACAGATCCAGTTCGGTGGACAGCCGCTCGACCATCGCGGCATTGGCGACCCGCTGCCGATCGTCGGCCGGGTCGATCGCCCGGAGATCGGCCACGGCTCGCCTGGCGAGATCAGCGCGGCCGGCGAACCCGTCGGCGCTGTAATCGGTCAGCTCGTCCTCATGGCCTGGAACACCGAAGAAAGTTGCCGCGATCGGATCGAGGGCACAGTAGTCCTCGACGTAGGAATCCGCGAGGGCGTCGGTTGGCGACTTCGGATAGCTGACCGGGCCCTCCGAATCCGTCACGAAGTCGGCGCGGGAATGGAGGGCGCGGGAATGATGGGCGTGTATTGGGGTCGGGGGTTCCTGTCGTTGCGCTGGAGGCCGTCGATCAGGTAGTTCATCTCGACGGACTTGACAATGGCAGCGCGGCGATCTCTTGCTGCGGTTCGCTGACGATGTCGCTGTTGTCCGAGGGAGAGCAACCGCCGAGCAGCGTGCTCGCGACGAGCGCCGCGACGACCAACCCACCGCAGCGCCTCGTCCTCATCCTGCCAGTCTGCCCTGTGGCACAGTCGGCCGATGAAACACAGGTCTAGATTCGGAATCCGTGAACGAGTCATCCATTGACCTGATCTTCTCCGCCGACCACCAGCAGGTGGTCTTCTGCGCGGACGAGCCCAGTGGGCTCAAGGCCATCATCGCCATCCACTCGACGGCTCTTGGCCCAGCCCTTGGTGGCACTCGGTTCTATCCCTACCCTGACCTGTCGTCCGCCCTCGACGACGCCCTGCGTCTGTCGAAGGCGATGTCGTACAAGAACTCCCTGGCCGGGCTGGACCTCGGCGGCGGCAAGGCCGTCATCATCGGGGATCCGGCGCGGGACAAGACCGAGCAACTGCTGCGCGCGTACGGTCGGTTCGTCCAGAGCCTTGGCGGGCGCTACATCACCGCCTGCGACGTCGGTACCTATACGACGGATATGGACGTCATCGCCCGTGAGACCAGCCACGTCTCGGCCCGATCGGTGGAGCACGGCGGCGCCGGTGATTCCGGGGGACTGACCGCCCTCGGTGTATTTCAAGGCATGCGCGCCAGCGCCCAGCACGCCTGGGGCACATCGTCGTTGAGCGGCGTACGCGTGGGTGTTTCAGGGGTGGGCAAGGTGGGCCGACACCTCGTCGACTACATCGTGGCGGACGGCGCATCGGTTGTCATCACCGACCTGGACCAGAAGGCGGTGGACCGGGTCCGCACGACGCACCCGCTGCTCGACGTGGCGCCTGACACCGTCTCGTTGCTTGCTCAAGACCTGGACATCTACGCACCGTGTGCGCTCGGCGGTGCCCTCGACGACCCGACCGTCGCCATACTGAGTGCCCGAATCGTGTGCGGTGGCGCCAACAACCAGCTGGCCCATCCGGACATCGGCAAGGCGCTGGCCGACCGCGGGATCCTGTACGCGCCGGACTACCTCGTCAACGCCGGTGGGGTCATCCAGTGCGAAAACGAGGTCGGCGGGTTCCCAGCGCAGCGCGCCCGAGGGATGACTGAGCGGATCTTCGACACGACGCTACGGGTCCTCGAGCTGGCCGGCGCGGACGGCGTCCCTCCGGTCGTGGCCGCGGACCGCCTGGCCGAGCGCCGGATGGCCTCCGTCGGCCGACTGACCGCCATTCGCCTGCCGACGTAGAGCCCGTCGCCAAATCCGACCCCCGACCGAAAGGACTCGCCAGCCCGCCGTGCCTGAGCCACATTGGACAGGTACGCTTGCGTTCTGACACACACACCCATCGGGGCCCTCGCAGACCCCGTATTCCTGTACGAGGGGGTCGAGCCATGGGGCGCGGCCGTGCCAAAGCCAAGCAGACTCGAGTCGCTCGGGACTTGAAATACAGTTCCCCGAACACCGATCTCGAGCGATTGCAGCGTGAACTGTCCATACCCTCGCGCCCGTCCGATGCCACGCCGGATGGCGGCAAGCCCGATGACGACAGTGACGAATGGGCCGGGTACTCCGACCCGGACGAGGACAGCTGGGCCTCCAGCGCTCGCTGATCTCCCCGCCATGTCGACTCGTCGACTCCGCTTTCCCCCTTTGCCTACCTGGTGCGGCAACACGCAGGGCTCCGATGCGGCGTGTCCGCACACGCGGTAGGCAAAGCTGAGTTACTGGCTGGTGTCCCGTCCGCACAGACGATCAGTCGGCGTAGGCGCCGGTCAGCCGAACTGTCCCGCCGTCTGTGCCTTCAGTGCCTGCAGCGCACCGCCCGACTGAGCCCAGTGGCCAGGCCGGAACACCGCGCTCGGAGCACAGAGCGAGGGCAGAATCGAGCGCGTCTTCCGGGAGCACCGCAACCATTCCCACCCCGCAGTTGAAGGTGCGCTCGAGTTCAGGCAGGGCTACCTGACCGAGTCGGCCGATCGTCGACACCAAGTCCGGTAACGCCCAGGTCGTGCGGTCCAGTACCGCTTCGAGGCCGGATGGGATGACCCGGGCGAGGTTGCCGGCCAGTCCCCCACCGGTGATGTGGGCGAAGGCGTGCACCTCGATCGCAGCGGTGAGCGCCAAGCAGTCGAGTGCATAGATCCGGGTCGGGGTGAGCAGCACCTCTCCCAGAGTCTGCGTGGAGTCGCCAGCATCGGGCACCGGCGCAGCAAGATCCAGCCCGGCATGCTGCAGGAGGACCCGCCGCGCGAGCACGTAGCCGTTGGAATGCAGACCCGACGATCCCAACGCCAGGACTACGTCGCCCGCGCGTACCCGCTCCGGCCCCAGAACCGCATCGGCCTCGACGATCCCGACCGCGGTCGCCGCGACGTCATACTCGTCGGAGCGCATCAAGTCGGCATGCTCGGCCGTCTCGCCGCCGACCAGAGCGGCCCCCGACTGCACACACCCCGCCGCGATCCCGGTCACAATGTCCGCGATTCGCTCGGGCACGACTCGGCCGCAGGCGATGTAGTCCGAGACGAACAGCGGCTCGGCCCCGCAGACCACCAGGTCGTCGACAACCATCGCGACCAGGTCGATACCGATCGTGTCGTGCCGGTCCATCGCCTGCGCGATCGCGAGCTTGGTGCCCACTCCGTCGGTGGACGAGGCCAGCAAGGGGCGGCGGTAGCGGGTGAGGTCGAGTTCGAACAGTCCGGCGAATCCGCCGAGGCCGCCCACCACCTCCGGGCGCCGGGTCTTGTCCACGGCCGAGCGCATCAGCTCGACCGCCCGTTCTCCGGCATCGATGTCGACTCCGGCCGTGGCGTACGAGAGGCCGCCGGCCGAGACTCCTCCGGTGGCGGCGGCGTCGGCGGATCCGAGTGGTCCTGATGGACCTGGGGGCACCGCCGTCACGGTCGGGTCAGTGCATCCTGCGCGCCGACACCTGACCCAACGATCGCCGGATCAGGAATAGGAGCGATTCCCAGCTCCACTCCTTCGAGGATGTGCTTCCCGATCACGCCGCTGTTGGGCAACTCGATCGGGTACTTGCCGGTGAAGCAGGCCGTGCAGAGCCGATTGGCCGGTTGTTCGCTGGCCGCCACCAAGCCGTCCAGCGAGATGTAGCCCAGCGAGTCGGCGTTGATCGAGGCGCGGATGCCGTCGACCTCGAGCCCGTTGGCAACGAGTTCGGCCTTGCTCGCGAAGTCAATCCCGTAGAAGCACGGCCACTTGACCGGCGGCGACGCGATCCGTACGTGCACCTCGATCGCACCCGCCTCACGCAACATGCGTACGAGCGCTCGCTGGGTGTTACCGCGCACGATCGAGTCGTCGACCACGATGAGCCGTTTGCCGCGGATGACTTCCCGTAACGGGTTCAGCTTGAGCCGGATTCCGAGCTGGCGGATGGTCTGACTGGGTTGGATGAACGTGCGCCCGACATAGGAGTTCTTGACCAGCCCCATGCCGTACGGGATCCCGGAAGCCTCGGCGTACCCGACGGCGGCCGGCGTACCGGACTCCGGGACCGGGATGACAAGATCGGCCTCGACCGGCCATTCCTTGGCCAGCCTCCGGCCCACCTCGACGCGGGTGGCGTGCACCGTCCGGCCGCTGATCGTGGTGTCAGGGCGGGCGAGGTAGACGAACTCGAACAGGC
>JACCUF010000280.1 GCA_013811975.1 Geodermatophilaceae bacterium
ACCGCACGCCGACGCCGAGAAGTACCGGCGGTTGCATGTCATCGTCGGCGACTCGAACATGAACGAGACGACGACGCTGCTGAAGGTCACCATCACCGATCTGGTCCTGCGGATGGTCGAAGCCGGGTTGGTCCTGCGTGATATGACACTGGAGAACCCGATCCGGGCCATCCGCGAGATCAGCCATGACATGTCCGGTCGGCGTCGGGTCCGCCTGGCCAACGGACGGGAATTGTCTGGTCTGGAGATCCAGAGCGAGTACCACTCTCGCTGCGCCGACTTCGTCGACAAGGAGGGCCTCGGCGGAGGCCTCATGGACATGCTCGAACTCTGGGGCAGGACGCTCAAGGCCATTGACTCTGAGGACCTCTCGCTGATCGACCGGGAGATCGACTGGGCGACAAAATTCCAGTTGATCGAGCGTTATCGGGCCAGACACGACCTCCCCCTGTCCAGTCCCCGGATCGCCCAGTTGGACCTCGCTTACCACGACATCAACCGTGATCGGGGCCTGTACTACCTCCTGGACAAGCGTGGAGCGGTCAACCGGGTCTCCACCGATCTCGAGGTGTTCACCGCCAAGAGCGTCCCACCCCAGACGACACGCGCCCGGCTACGCGGCGAGTTCATCCGGCGGGCACAAGCGAAGCGGCGCGACTTCACCGTCGACTGGGTGCACCTCAAGCTCAACGACCAGGCCCAGCGCACTGTGCTGTGCAAGGACCCTTTTAAAGCCGTCGACGACCGAGTGGACAAACTCATCGCCAGCATGTGAGCCACTCTCTGTACGGCTCGTTCTTCGGACCGATTCGATCATGAGCGCCACAGGTGCAGCCGCTCCACCTCCAGGCCTCATGATCATGGCCACGGCGTCAGGGCAGCAGGGATGCGGCGTGGCGGCCGGCGGCGGCCCCAGCCACGAAGTACCAGCGGTCCTCGTGAAGGCCACGGCCCATCGTGGACAGCGGCACCGGGCTCAAGAGCAGCGCGTCGAACAATCCGCGATCGGAGACATAGACGATCCGGTTGCGCTCCGGCTGGGCCGCGAGGTCGTCTTCGACCTGCCCCGCCAACGCGGCCGGCAACCCCTCGGGCACGGCGAGATCCAGACCGGACAGGGCAATCCGGCCGAAAGCGGTCAGCGAGTGATGGGACACCCCATAATGGCGTGACCGAGGGTCTGCGTCGCTGATCCGCAGCGCCCCCACGGGCAGACCCTCCAGGAGGGTGACGGCATTGGCGGTTTCGCCCGCCGCCACCCCGGAGAAGCCCCAGGGCGTGCCGGTTCCGAGGTTTCCCGGTCCTTGGGTCACGATCGCAATGTCAGCGCCGAGCACATGCTTGGCCGCCAGCAATCCGGTGTGCACGGTGACCGCCTCCAGTTCACCGCCGACCGCCTGGCCCACGGTCACCGTGCCAACCAGGCGGTCGGACAGCGCAGACAGAGAGCGGGAGAACCACGCGACCAACGCCCCACCATCGGTCATGACGTACGCGACCTTGAGCTGCGGGGCGTCGAGGTGGATTCCGGCCAGAATGGCGGGCAGCGCCGAGTGCAGGTCCGCGATCACCACCGGCATTCCGTCCAGAGACTCGGCATCGCGAAGTGTCTGATGATGCGGTGAGTCCTGTTCATCGACGCCCAGCACGGTGGCCTGGGTAGGGAGGTACCGGCCCTTGACCAGGTGACCAGGAGCCTCCGGATCGGCCGGCAGCCGCGACGGGATGGCCACGACGAGTGCGTATCCGCCGGTCCCCAGTCCCAGGCTCAGCGCCGTGGTGTTCAAAATCACGGAGTCACCGGGCTCCGGTCGGCCGACCAGCCGGGGGTAGGCAAGCGCGCGGATCGTCTCGTCCTCGACCTGCACCTGCAGCTCAAGGGCGCCGTTCCACTCGCGGCCGGTCGAGGCCACTTCACCGACGCGCCAAGCAATCACGGAGCGCGACGCTATCCGAGCAGCACAACTCGGTTAGCGTTGCGTCGTGTCGACCCGTCGTCCAGAGCGTTTGGTGAACCTCGTGATCTGCCTGCTGGCCACCCGTAACTACCTCACCGCCGAACAAGTCCGCCGGGCCGTACCCGGCTATGAGGCCGACGATGGCACCGACCGGGCGAAAGAGGCCTTCAAGAGGATGTTCGAGCGGGACAAGGCGGAACTGCGCGAGATCGGGGTACCCCTACAGACCGGTCGGAGGTCCGCGTTCGACGACGAGGACGGATACCGGATCGCCCGGGACGCCTACGAACTGCCACCCATCTCCCTAGCCGCCGACGAGGCAGCGGCCGTTGGCCTGGCCGCTCGGCTGTGGCATTCCGCCGCCCTGGGCGGGGCTGCCGAGGGTGCGCTGCAGAAACTGAGGGCCGCCGGGGTGAGCCTCGACGAGCACGCCGCCGTGCCCTTGGAGCCCCGTCTGGACTCCGGCGAACCCGCTTTCGGGGCGTGCTTCGCCGCCGCGGCCGAGCGCCGCGAACTGCATTTCGACTACCGCCGCCCGGATGGTTCGGACCCGACCCAGCGCCGGATCCACCCGTGGGGGGTCGTGGCCAGACGCGGCAGGTGGTACGTCGCCGGCTATGACCTCGCCCGGAAGGGGCCACGGGCGTTTCGACTCAGTCGCTTCGCCGGTCGGCCCAAAGCCGTCGGCCCGGCAGGGGCTTTCGAGCGTCCCGAGGACCTGGATCTGGTGGCCATGGTGGCCTCGGTCGCACCGGTCGCACCGGTCACCGCACGGATCCGGGTACGGCCGGGTGCGGCAGAGGGACTACGCCGGGCCGGCAATGCCACGGCTCACGATCCCGACTTGATCGAGGTAAGGCACTCCGACCTCCAAGCTCTGGCCGACCGGGTCACTAGCTTCGGCGTCGACGCGTTCGTGGAGGAACCACCAGCGCTTCGCGAAGCGGTCGTTCGACGGCTGCGGCGGCTGGCCGCGATGACCGATGCGCCTGCGGAGAACGGGACCTCGAGCGAGCTGGAAAGAGCATGAGCGCCACGGCGGACCGGGTACCCCGCCTGCTCGCCCTCATCCCGTACCTCCAGGCTCATCCCGACATCGAGATCAGTTCTGCGGCAAGAGATTTCGGCGTGAGCGCAGACGAATTGCGGGAGGACCTGAACCTGCTTTGGATGTGCGGTCTGCCGGGTCACGGTCCCGGAGATCTCATCGACCTGTCCTTTGATGACGACCACGTCGCGGTGACCTTCGATGCCGGGATCAGCCGTCCGCTGCGGTTGACCAGCCACGAGGCGGTCGCGCTGATCGTGGCGCTGCGAACTCTGGCTGCCACCCCGGGTTTGATCGAGCAGGAGGCGGTCAGCCGGGCTCTGGCCAAGATTGAGGCCGCCGCCGGGTCCCAGGCACAAGCCGCCGTGGCAGTGACCGTGGCCGTCGACGGACAGGACGCCCGACTGGGCGTGCTGCGTCGCGCCCTGAAAGCCGGCCAGGCGGTCCACTTGACCTATTACTCCGCCGGCCGCGATGCCCGTACCGAACGGATCGTCGACCCGATGCGTCTGCTGCTGGTCGATGGCCACTGGTACGTCGAGGCCTGGTGCCGCCGAGCCGAGGGGGTCCGAATGTTTCGTCTGGATCGGATCGAGGAACTGACCCAGCTCGACGAGCCGTCCCGGCCGCCACCCGAGGTGGCACCCCGGGATATCTCCGGCGGACTGTTCCTGCCCTCTCCGGGGGACCTCGAGGTCCGGATCCGGCTGCTGCCGTGGGCGCGCTGGGTCGCCGACTACTACCCCTGCCAGAGCGTGGTCGAGGACGGCGACGGACTGTTGGTCACCCTGCGCTCAGCTGAGACGTCCTGGGTGCGCCGGCTGGTGGCCGGGTTGGGCGGCGCGGCACAGGTTCTGGATCCACCTGCGCTCGCGGCCGAGATCGCCCAGGACGCGCGGTTGGCACTGGCGGCCTACGACGCACCACCCGCCGGCGGTTAGGACATGGCCTAGGTTGATGCCATGACGCAGATCGTCTGGATCGTTGTCGGGGTCGGCGCGCTGTTGTTTTTGGCGGTGCTCGGGTACGGCCTGTTCGGCCACCTGAACCGGCTCCGCAGTTCTCTCGCCGACGCGCAGACCGCGATAGCGCCGCAGGTGCAGGCTCTGACTCAAGGCATCCGCAGGGCCCAGACGCTGCGAATGTTGAATGAAGGTGAGACGACACGCGGCCACAGTCGGCACGCGTAGACTAAGTTCACCATTGCGACGAGGAGAGGCCATGAGCTTGGGACCCCTGGAGATCGGGTTGATCGTTCTCGCCATCCTGTTGTTGTTCGGCTACAAGAAGTTGCCCGACGCCTCTCGCTCCCTTGGCCGCTCGATGCGCATATTCAAGGGTGAGATGAAGGGCATGAAGGACGACGACGTACGGAACAAGGCCGAGGCCGAAACCGTCCGTGGTCAGCTGCCCACGACGCCACCGGTGGCACCCGCGGCAAATCCGGCGGCCGTCCCGCCACCGGTTGCTGAGGCATCCCGGCACAAGCCGTACCCGGAGTTCGAGACGCCGCGCTGACCGGATCCACGTCTGGCGGTGTTGCCGCCGACCTGCACCCGAGCACCGGTCTTCGTCTCCTGACCATCCCGTCGAGCAGAGAGCCCTGATCCGGTGACCGGCCCGACGAAACGCTCGTTACGCAGTCGTGTTCGTCGATGGCGTCAGCAGGACAACGCCGGCGCGACGATGAGTTTGGTCTCGCATCTGCGGGAACTGCGCAATCGCTTGGTCAAGGCATTCCTTTTCGTTTTTCTCGGCGCCGTGGCGACCTTCATCTGGTACAACAACGGGCTTCTCGACTTCATCAAGGCGCCCTACTGCGACCTGCCCAGCGACCTTCGGTTCAGCGTGCAGGGGGAGGAGTGCACGCTGATCGTCACCGACGTCCTGGGTGGCTTCCTGCTCCGCCTGAAGGTCTCCTTCATCGGCGGAATCATCCTGTCCTCGCCGTTCTGGCTCTACCAGCTGTGGGCCTTTGTCACGCCCGGCCTCAAGCGCAACGAGAAGCGCTACACGGTGGTCTTCGTAGGTCTGTCCAGCTTGTTGTTCGCCGGCGGGACAGTGCTGGCCTACATCACCCTGCGCAATGGCCTGAAGCTGCTACTCGGGATCGCTGGGGAGGGCGTGACTCCGCTGCTGACAGCGCCGGAGTACGTCGGCTTCGTGGTGCTCCTGCTGACGGCCTTCGGCATCTCCTTCCAGGTGCCGCTGATTGCCTTGATGCTCAACTTCATCGGCGTGCTCTCCTACCAACTGATGGCCAGGAGCCGGCGGTGGTCGTTCTTCCTGACCCTGGTCTTTGCGGCGTTCATCACCCCCACTCAGGACCCGTTCACGATGCTGGCTATGGCCATCCCGATGATCCTGCTGTTCGAAGGCGCCATCCAGGTCGCCCGGCTCCTTGACAAGCGTCGGGCAAAGCGTGACGCCCTCGCCGGCTTCCACGACGTCGACGACGACGAAGCCTCACCCCTGGACGCGTCGCCATCGAAACTCGACGAGCAGCCGGCGCTCGAGCCGCCATCGGTGCCTCCGAGTGGCGCGTCATAGCCTTTGAAGTGTGGCCAGTCATGCGGACAACCACGCCCGGGCGCGACAACGGGCGGTTCACCCGCAGCTGACCGAGTTCGCCGCCGACATCGGATTCGAGCTCGACCCGTTCCAGATCGACGGCTGCAGGGCCCTCGAGGACGGACACGGTGCCCTGATCGCCGCCCCGACAGGGGCCGGCAAGACCGTGGTCGGGGAGTTCGCCGTACACCTTGCCCTCAATGCCGGACGCAAATGCTTCTACACCACCCCTATCAAGGCGCTGTCCAACCAGAAGTACAACGATCTGATCCGCCGGTACGGCCGGGACAGGGTCGGTCTACTGACCGGCGACCGCACCGAGAACGGGAACGCGCCGATCGTCGTCATGACCACCGAGGTCCTGCGCAACATGCTCTATTCCGGGTCCGGTGCTCTGATCGGCTTGGGCTTCGTCGTCATGGATGAGGTGCACTACCTGGCCGATCGCTTCCGCGGTGCTGTGTGGGAGGAGGTGATCATCCACCTTCCCGAGTCAGTAGCCCTGGTCTCGTTGTCAGCCACGGTGAGCAACGCGGAGGAGTTCGGTGCGTGGCTGGTCGCGGTACGCGGCAACACCGCGATTGTGGTCAGCGACGAGCGGCCGGTCCCGCTGTTGCAGCACATGATGGTCGGCACCCGGCTATTCGACCTCTTCGCCACCGGGCGCCAGTCGGAGGGAACTGCAGCACCGTTCATGAACTCGCAACTCGAACAGGCCGTGCGCAATGCCCAGACTCGACTCTGGTCGGCCGAGACGCGAGGACGGGGGTCGGGTCGTGATCGTAACCGTGCCGGAGGCTACGAACGGCGCCAGCCTTGGCGTCCGCCGCATCGCGCCGACGTGCTCGCTCGGCTCGACCGGGACGGGTTGTTGCCGACGATCACCTTCATCTTCAGCCGCGCCGGTTGCGATGCAGCGGTGATCCAGGTCCTGCGCAGCGGGCTGCGTCTGACGACCGAGGAGGAATGCGAGCAGATCAGCGCGATCGTCGACGACCACTGTGCGCGACTACCCGACGAAGACCTTGCGATCCTCGGCTATTGGGACTGGGTCGAGGCGCTGCGGGCCGGAATCGCGGCTCATCACGCCGGCCTCATTCCCGCTTTCAAGGAGACGGTCGAGGAGCTGTTCGTGCGAGGCCTGGTGAAGGCGGTGTTTGCCACCGAGACCTTGGCGCTGGGCATAAACATGCCGGCCAGGTCAGTCGTGCTGGAACGGCTCAACAAATGGAACGGCGACCAGCATGCCCCGCTGACGGCGGGGGAGTACACCCAGTTGACCGGACGGGCCGGCAGACGGGGGATCGACATCGACGGACACGCAGTCGTGCTGTGGTCACCGGAGGTCGACGCCGCGGCGGTCGGCGGACTGGCATCGACTCGCACCTACCCACTGCGGTCCTCGTTCACGCCGTCGTACAACATGGCCGCAAACCTCGTTTCTCAACTCGGCCGGGCCGCCGCCCGGGACCTATTGGGGTCCTCCTTCGCCCAGTTCCAGGCCGACCGTGATGTGGTCGGCCTACACCGGCGAGTCGCCACCAACGAAAAGACCCTTGCCGACTTTGCTGCCAAGATGGCCTGCCAGTGTGGGGATTTCGCGTCCTACGACGCGTTGCGGATGCAGTTGAGCCAGCGCGAGGCGGACCTGTCCCGAGCAGGCGCACAGCTTCGGCGTGGTCAGGCCATCCAGGCCTTGGAAGAACTGCGGACCGGAGATGTGATCCGGGTACCGCACGGCCGCAGGCAGGGCCTGGCCGTCGTCCTGGACCCCGGCCTCTCGCCGTTGTCCGATCCCCGGCCGCTGGTCCTGACCGAACAACGATGGGCCGGGCGGCTGAGCGGAAACGACTTCCCGGTAGCGGCGCGGCCGTTGGCCCGGATCAAGGTGCCGAAGAACTTCAACCACCGCAGCCCAGTGGCTCGGCGCGATCTTGCGTCCAGCTTGCGGACCGCCCGTACCGAGTCCGATCTCGGCGCTCGCCAGATCGGGCCCCGCCGTCGACAGCCGGCCGCGGACGATGCCGAGATCGCAAGGCTTCGCGGTGAATTGCGCGCCCACCCCTGTCATCAGTGCCCTGACCGGGAGGAACACGCTCGCTGGGCGCGCCGTGGGAGTCAGCTCGAGCATGAGACCGACGGCGTGAAGGCTCGCATCGAGCAGCGCACCGGTTCTATCGCCCGATCCTTCGACCGGATCTGCGAACTGCTGGAACGCCTCGGCTATCTCACCGGCAAGGCGCCACCTGACGCATTGTCCGAAGCGGGTCGCGGGCTCACCCGGATCTGGAGCGAGACGGATCTGGCCACCGCGGAGTGCCTACGCGAAGGCACCTTCGACGGGCTGGGCCCGGCCGAACTCGCCGCATGTGTGTCCGCACTGGTCTACGAAGCTCGCAGGGACATGGTGGCCGTCTGGTCCCCGCCGTCACCGCTCGTGGGGGACCGGCTGGCCGAGCTGCAGGAGGTCACCGGCCGACTGCGGGCGCTGGAGTCGGAGTACGGACTGGCATTGACCCGTGAACTGGATCCAGGCCTGGCCGGCGCGTCGCTGCGCTGGGCCCGGGGGGAGTCTCTGGATCGCGTGCTGCGCTCAGCACGGGAGGAGGGCACCGAGCTGACCGGTGGCGATTTCGTCCGGTGGATGCGTCAGCTCATCGACCTGTTGGGACAGTTGGCCCGCGTGGGCGACCTCTCGGACATCAATCCGCGTGCCGGTTCCACCGAACACGGAGTCGCGCGAGTTGCCGCCCGCGCCGTCAAGGCGTTGCGTCGTGGCGTGGTGGAAGCGGGAGATCTCTCAGTAGTACACAATGTGTGAGCGCCACGTACCGGTATTGATCCGATCAGAGGAGCACCGATGACCAACCCCCCGCAGGGCGGTGGCGAGCAGCCGAATGAACCTTCCGATTCCGCGCGGCCGCCCACCTACGGTCAGCATTCGGGCTGGGGCCAGCCACCGCCGGACAAGCAGCCGGAGAAGTCGGAGCAATCGGAGCAATCGGAGAAGTCGGAGAAGTCGGAGCAATCGGAGCAATCCGATCAGGCGCGGCCATCAGGGCAGAGCGCGCCGGTGTCCGGTTGGGGCCAGCCGTCCGCCCCTTCCACCGCGGGTCAGTCCGCATCGGGTTGGGGGCAGTCTTCTAACCCACCCAACCCACCCAGCCCACCCAACCGGCCGCCGCCGCCGGCTGCTTCCTCTCCGGCTGCGCAGTCCTCCTCTTCGGGTTGGGGGCAGTCTTCTAACCCACCCAGCCCACCCAGCCCACCCGGCCCACCTAGCCTCTTCAGCCAGTCCGGTGGGACCGGCCCGTCGTTCGGATCAGGCCCGCCGGTGACCGGTGAGCACGCATCCCCGCCCTCCGGATACTCCGGAACCGCTGCGCCTACCCAGCAGTTCGGCATTTCCAGGTCCGCCGCCGGTCAGAACCCACCAGCCAGCACGTACGGCAGCGAGTACCCGACCCAGCAGTACGGCGGCGGTCAGTCATCGGCTTCGGGTTTCGGGTCAGACCCCGGCGCTGCCCCCGGGGGCTACGGCGCTGCGCAGGGACAGCAGTACGGAAGTCAGCCGGGCTATGGCGGGCCACCGGCATCCTCGGGCTACGGCTCCCCCCCAGCGCAGCAGCCCTACGGGGCCCAGCCCGGTTACGGCGCCCCGCAACAGCAGGGCTATCCCGGCCAGCAAGTGCCGGGACAGGGTTATGGCACCGGTTACCCCGCTGCGCCGGCGAAGAAGCGCAATACCGGTCTGATCGTGGCCTTGTCGGTGCTCGCGGTGCTCATTCTGGCCGCGGCGGTCCTCTTGCCTACCGTTGTGCTCGCGAAGACCGTGCTCGACCCTGCCGCGGTCCAGCAGGACGTCGCAGCTCAGTTCAAGGATCAGGAGGGGGTCGGCGTCCAGCTGACCTGTCCCGCCGACATGGAGGTCGAGGTCGGCAGCACCTACGAGTGCACTGGCACCACCGAGGACTCCGAGGATGTCACGTTGGTCATCGAGATCAGCGACGAGAACGGCAACTACACCTGGCAGGAGAGGCAGTAATCAGGCAGCGAAGGCTGCAGCCGCCCTGCCCTGGCTGGGTAAGATCAGTAATCAGGCAGCGAAACCGCAGAGTCCCTGCTCTCAGGCCCAGGCCAGGGCCTCGCGCAGGCGATTGACCGCTGACTGCAGGCCCCATCGGGACGCTAGTGCTGCAAGTCGCCCGGGATCAGCCGGTGCGGCCGGCAGTTGCGCTGAGACGTCGGGTATCGGGCAGTCCCGGCGGACCAGAACTACAACCTGTGCCACGGCGAGGTAATCGACCGCCGCTGCCAGCTTGCGCAGCACACCCGCGGTCAGCGCGCCGGTGGCGGTGGCTCGTCCCCGGGCGGCATCCAGGACGCCCTGGACGGAGCCATAGGCCAGGATGAGGCCAGCGGCGGTCTTGTCGCCGATCCCCTTGACCCCCGGGAGTCCGTCGCTGGGATCGCCTCTCAGGACGGCGTAATCGGCGTAGCCATGGCCGGGGATGCCGTATTTCGCGGTGATCCAGGCTTCGTCGACGGTCTCGAGGTTGCCCAGGCCTCTGGCGGTGTAGAGCACCCGGATCGGTTGGTCGTCACGAACGAGTTGGAAAAGGTCCCGGTCGCCGGTGACGATCTCGACCTCACCGCTGGCCCGCGTGGCCAAAGTCCCGATCACATCGTCGGCCTCGAACCCGGCGGAGCCCAGGCGGCAGATACCCGCTGCTTCGAGCAGATCAGCGATGATTGGCACCTGATGGCCGAGACCATCCGGAGTGTCGCCGAGTTCCGGCTCGTTCTCCACGACTCGATGTGCCTTGTACGACGGGATGGCCGCGACCCTGAACGCCGGGCGCCAGTCGTCGTCCCAACAGGCGACCAGCTCGGTAGGGCGTCGGGTGCGGACCAGGGTGGCGATGGCGTCGATGAAACCCCGGGCCGCATTCACCGGAATCCCATCCGGCGAGACCACAGTGTCGGGTACGCCGTAAAAGGTTCGGAAGTAGAGGCTGGCCGAGTCCAGCAGCATCAAGCTCACGGCAGCTGACCCTATTGGAGCCGTGGCCGGGTCATGGGAGGACACCGAGCTCGGCGATTAGGCTGCTGAGGTGCCCGTGATCCCTGTCCCGTCCCCTGATCGACTGGAACGCGCCCAGCGCGCCGTGGCTGCGGCGGGCTGGGAGGCGCTGCTGCTCTCCGCGGGCACGGACCTGCGCTATCTGACTGGCTACAACGCCCATCCGAGCGAGCGTTTGACGTGTCTCGTTGTTCCTGCTGAGGGTGAGTCCCTTCTCATCGTTCCCGAACTCGAGGCTCCGATGGTCAAGGCCGCTGGGGCGACCATCGGGCTCCGGGCCTGGGCCGAGACCGAAGATCCCTTCGCCCTGGTCGCAGGGCATCTGCGCAAGGTCGGCCCACCGGGCAGAGTCGGCATCGGCAACCGCATGTGGGCCGAGCACGCCCTGCAACTCGGCTCGGCGACGGGCTCCCGAGCCGAGCTGGCCGGACCGCTGATGGCCCAGCTGCGGATGCGCAAGGACGACGCCGAGGCGGCGGCCCTGTTCGAGGCCGGACGGGCCATCGACCGCGTACATGCTCGGATGGCGGAGTGGCTGCGTCCCAGGCGTACCGAGCGGGAGGTCGGCCGCGACATCGCCGAAGCGATCGTCGCTGAAGGGCATGAGAGCGCCGAGTTCACCATCGTCGGCTCCGGTCCAAATGGGGCCAGCCCGCATCATCTGCTCTCCGATCGGGTCATCGAGACCGGCGACCTCGTTGTCGTCGACATCGGCGGGGTCACCGAGGCCGGCTACTTCTCGGATTCCACCCGTACCTACGTTGCTGGCGGGCGGGTGGCGCCGGAAGTGATCGATCTCTACGGCGTACTGCAAGCCGCCCAGGAGGCCGCCTGCCGGGCTGTGGCCCCTGGAGTGAGCGCAGCGGCGGTCGACGCCACTGCGCGAGGCATCATCGAGCAGGCCGGGTACGGCGCGAACTTCATCCACCGCACCGGGCACGGCATCGGCCTTGACGTACATGAGGATCCCTACATCGTGTCCGGTAATGACATCCCGCTCGAGGCGGGGATGGCGTTCTCGATCGAGCCAGGGATCTACATCTCGGGGCGCTACGGCGCGCGCATCGAGGACATCGTGATCTGTACCGCCGATGGCGTGCAGCGGCTCAACACCGGTAGCCGCGACCTCCTCACACTGGGAGCCTGACATGCCGGTGAGCCGAACACTGCCCAGCGATGACGCCAGAGCACTGCTGGACCTGACCGTCGACCTGGCCGACCGGGAGCTGCGACCTCGGGTCTCGGCCGACGAGAAGGCCGCCCGCTTCCCGCGCGATGTCTTTGCCACGCTCGGACGATCCGGGCTGCTCGGCCTTCCCTACCCGGAGGAGTTCGGAGGGGGTGCCCAGACCTACGAGGTCTATCTCCAAGTGGTCGAGGAACTGGCCGCCGCCTGGCTCGCCGTCGGGCTCGGCGTCAGCGTGCACACGCTCTCGGCATTTCCGGTGGCCTCGTTCGGCACTGACCAGCAGAAGCAGGAGTTCCTGCCCGGCATGGTCGGCGGGGAGCTGCTCGGCGCGTACTGTCTGTCCGAGACCGTCTCGGGCAGCGACGCGGCCGCGCTGGTGACCAGCGCGGTGCGCGCCGGCGACGACTATCGAATCCGCGGCACGAAAGCCTGGGTCACCCACGGTGGCGTCGCCGACTACTACAACGTGTTCCTGCGTACCGGCGGTTCGGGTGCCGGTGGCATCTCGACGGTGCTCGTTGACGCCGCCACGCCCGGGATCACGCCGCAACCTCCGGAGCACAAGATGGGTATGTCCTCCTCGCCGACGTCGCAGATCGTCTTCGACGACGCCGTCGTATCCACCAGCCGGCTTCTAGGCGAGGAAGGACAGGGGTTCCGAATCGCTTTGGCCGCCTTGGACGGTGGGCGGCTGGGCATCGCCGCCTGCGCGGTCGGCCTAGCGCAGGCCGCACTCGACTACGCAGTCGCCTACGCCCAGGAACGCAAGCAGTTCGGTCAAGCGATTCTCGACTTCCAAGGCCTGTCGTTCATGCTCACCGACATGGCCACTCAGGTGGCGGCGGCCCGCGCCCTGTACCTCGACGCCGCCCGTCGCCGCGATGCCGGTCAGCCCTACGGTCCGCAGGCGGCGATGGCGAAACTCTTTGCCACCGACATGGTCATGCGGGTGACGATCGACGCGGTCCAAGTTCTCGGCGGCGCCGGATACGTCGAGGATCATCCGGCCGAGCGATGGATGCGCGAGGCCAAGGTCCTGCAGATCGTCGAAGGCACCAACCAGGTGCAGCGCCTGGTGATCGCGCGCTCCCTGTCGGGACGAAGGGCCGCCACCAGCGGGCCGCGGCTGAGCCACTCGACATGAACGAGGTGCACAAGGTCGACCGCGACCTGCTGTTGGCGCTGATCCGCGACGGCCGGATGAGCCTGACGGATCTGGCTGAGCAGGTCGGGCTCTCGGTATCGGCAGTCCATCAACGGGTGCGGCGTCTCGAGAAGCAGGGCCTCATCTCTGGGTACGTCGCCCACGTCCGCCCCGACCTGGTCGGGCTCCCGCTGACCGCATTCGTGTCCATCACCCCGACCGATCACGCGGCACCTGACGATGCCCCGGAGCGCTTGGCCTACCTCGATGCGATCGAGGCATGTCATTCGGTTGCCGGAGAGGAGAGCTACATCCTCAAGGTACGAGTGGCCAGTCCGGAGAAGCTGGAACTGCTGCTCCAGGAGATCCGGGCTGCGGCCGGGGTGTCCACCCGTACGACGGTCGTGCTCTCGACGCCGTACGAGCATCGGCCGCTGCCGCTCTGAAGCGTCCGTGACCGCAATCGACGCCGTCTCCGGGCCAACGGTCTCTGCCGAGCGGGTCGTTTTCAGCCTTCCGGACTCCGATCGCAAGCTGGCAGGTGTGCGACTGGCACCGGCCCTGTCGACGACTGCGGCACTGGGGTTCCGGCGTTCTCGGATGGGTTGGACGCTGACCTTCCCCCGGCCGCCGGTGCTTCGGATGGAGTACAAACTCACCCTCGCCCACTCGGACGGCGGCTTCGAGGACGTCGTCGACCCGACCAACCCGCTGACCACGCCTGGGGCGTTCGGCGAGAAGTCGGTGATCCTGTTCCCCGGCTACACTGAACCGCCGTGGCTGACCGCACCGGCCCCGCCCGGAGACCTCATTCCGCTGGAGGTCCGGGCCCGCGGGCTCGGCGGCCCCGTGGAGGCGGTGCTGTGGTCCCCGCAGGGCGCAGCCACCGACCAGCCCTTGCCGCTGCTCGTGGCCAACGACGGGCCGGAGTACGGGCGGATGGCCGGCCTCACCCAATACGCCGGGGCCCTCATCGCCGCCGGGACGCTGCCGCCGTTCAGGCTTGGGCTTCTGGCGCCGGGCGAGCGCAACGAGTGGTACTCGGCCAAGATCGCCTACACGCGCGCTGTGGTCGAGGGGGTTCTTCCAGCCATGGCCGAGATCGCGACGGTGCGTGGCCCGACCGTGGGGATGGGCTCGAGCCTGGGTGGGTTGGCCATGCTGCACGCGCATCGGCTCTTCCCCGCCGCCTTCGGCGGCCTCTTCCTGCAGTCCGGCTCGTTCTTCGACAGCCGGCTCGATGCCCAGGAACGGGACTTCTCCCGGTTCACCCGATTGACCCGATTCGTCCTGGCCACCCGACGGCCGGCCGCCGATCCGCACCCGGTGCCGGTAGTGCTGACCTGCGGGACAGCCGAGGAAAACCTCGGAAACAACCGGCAGATGGCCGGAGCCCTGCTGGCCCAGGGTTATCCCGCCCGGATGGTGGAAGTACCGGACGCGCACAACTTCGTCGCCTGGCGCGATGGGCTGGACCCAGCGCTCACTGACCTGCTCACGACCGTATGGTCGCCCGGATGACCAGACGCGACGAGCTGCAGGTTCCGGCGCCCTCGCTCGGCTGTTCAGGGACTTTGGTCGTCCATGGCCATTACGGAAGGCCGTTCCTGGTGATGGCCTCGGAGCAGGGCCGGGCGATCGATTTCGAAAACAACGGAATGGTCGAGTCCGTACGAGACCTGCTCGACGCCGGCCGGGTGAAGCTGTTCTGCATCGACGCCCACGATGCGGCCACCTGGTCGAACAACGACATCCCGCTCGAGGGGCGGGCCCGCCGACATCAGCGCTTCGAGTCCTGGGTGCTGGACGAGGTCGTGCCGCTGATCGACGCCGATTGTGGTGGGCGCCAGGAGATGGGCACCATCGGTGTCTCGATGGGCGCTTTCCACGCGGTGCTGATCGCGCTACGGCGCGCCGATCTGTTCCCGCTCGCGCTCGGGTTTTCCGGCAATTACGACCCGTCCTCTTGGCACGGCTGGGGCGAGCGGGGCGACGCGGCGTACTTCCACAACCCCACCGATTTCGTCCCGCACCTCGAAGGCGACCATTTGGACTGGGTGCGCTCGCGGCTATCCGTTCAGCTGGTCGTGGGAAAGGGGCAATGGGAGGACACGACTGGCTCACTGGCCTCAACAAGACATATGGCGCACTTGTTGCAGGACAAGGGCATTCGCTGTGAGCTGGACGAGTGGGGTCACGACGTCCCCCACGACTGGCCCTCCTGGCGGCGACAGCTCGCCCACCACCTCCCGCGCTTGTGCTAGT
>JACCUF010000284.1 GCA_013811975.1 Geodermatophilaceae bacterium
GCGAGCAAGGCGACATCGTGGGAGATCTCGGTGCCGTCGTCACAGACCAGCTGCCGCTCGCCGATGTCACGCACCACGCACCCGGTGCGAAGGTCGACACCTCGCGCTGCGAGGACCCGCCGGATCCGTTTGCGTGCACCTGCGGGCAGGTCCGCGCCGACGATGGCCCCGGACTCCACCAGCCGGACCAGTGCGACGTCCCGGCGGACCGCGAGGTGTGCCGCCAGCTCCAAGCCAGTGGCGCCGCCACCCACGACTGTGACCGTGGCGGCTGAGGACCGAGCTGCAGTTTGCAGCCGGACATCTAGGTCAGCGAGACCGCTCAACGGCTTGACCCTCAGGACCGTCGGATGGACATGCATACCGGCCGGCGCCACCACGCTGCCGATGTTGACGGAGAGCACGTCGTACGACAGGTGTGCACCATCCGACGTGATCGCGGTCCGCGCCACTAGATCCAGGTACTCAAGGCTGCCCTCGTGGAAATCCACAGTGGAAAGGCAGGCCAGCGCCCGCACATCGACCCGCCCTTCATCGCTGGACAGCACTCCAGCGGCCGTCGCCGAGGCAACGCCGCTGTAGTAGAAGAATCGCGGAGCCACCAGGTGCACCCGATACCCCGCGTCCGCGAGCTCCGCCGCGCGCTGCACGACGTACAGATGCGCGTGGCCAGCACCCACCAGAAGCAGATCTGTCACCGCGGGGCCGCGGGACTCGAGCGGACCTCTGGTTCGGATGAAGGAGTCAGCGGCACCTGTCAGTTGTAGCGCGTGAACTGCAACCAGTCCCACGTGGCCTCGGATTTGAACCGAAAGCCCTCTGGACGCCACAAGGGGCATCGCGACTGCTACTGACAAGACCCGTAAGCTACCGAATTCCTCGGTGTGGTGAGGGATTCGCCCTCGCTTCCGAACCTCAGACTACCCGAGCCCACTCCGCACGACGAGGGAACCGCTCCCAAGGGCCACTTGACAGATATAGCAGCGTCAATGCTCTGGCCGAGAGCGTGTTCGCGAGTTTGGAGTGCGAGCTGTTCGACCAGCAGCCCGGCGGCCGGTTCACCTCCCACCACGAGGCCAAGCTCACCGTCTTCGACTACCTGAAGACCTTCTACAACCCACGCCGCAGGCACTCCGCGCTGGGTCAGATCTCCCCGGCAACCTTCGGGGTACGAGGCCTCACCGAAAGCCCTGCGGCATGACCATAACCGCAGTAACCAGGTATCCGCGAAAAGCGGGTCAACCCCAGCGACCCCTGACCCTCGCGGAGTCGGCGATTGGCCCGGGCGGCCGGGCCCCGGCCGTCGGCTTGTGGGGGCATCGTCGGGGTGGCCCGGCTGATCCTCACCGGCCGCACGGGGGCGACGAAGCACGCGTGCCGGACCATACTGAGCAGGTGACCACCTACGACAAGATCCTGGTCACGCACAGCGGTGCGCTCCGGCGGAAGTATGGCGCCGACGGTGGGGATCGGGTGCGCGACGCCCTCGACGGGCTGGTCGCGGCCGATAGCACCCGCGGCATCGTGAACCGAGTGCTGGACCTGGACAACTACCAGTCGATGAAGGCGGTCGGGGCCACTCGCGTGCCCGACGGCGACTGGGTAGCCACCCTCCGCGCTGTGGACCTCGCCTGCACCCGCTATGCGCCGGCGTACGTCGCCCTGGTCGGCGCCACCGACGTGGTCCCCCAGGCGCGCGTCGACAACCCCTTCGCCGGTCTGGGTGACGACCTGGACCCCTACGTGCCGAGCGACCTGCCGTTCGCCTGCGACCTGCCCGACGACGGGTCCGGGCCGCTCTCCGGACTGGACACCGGGTCAGGCACCGGCTCGCTCCTCGACCCTGCGGACCTGCTCGCGATGACCCGGGTCGTCGGCCGGATCCCCGACCTGGCCGGGGAGAGCGACCCGGCCTTCCTGCTTGACCTGCTGGCCAGTGCGACGTCGTACACGCAGCGGGCCGCCGGGTCCTACCAGCGTGTCTTCGCCCTCACCGCCGCCGCCTGGCACGGCTCGACCACCCAGAGTGCGACGCTGCTGCCCGGCCCCACCCCGCCGGTCAACGACAGCCCACCGGCGACCTCCGGATGGAACAAGTCGGTGCTGGCGCCCCGCGTGCACCTGGTCAACTGCCACGGCGCCGACACCGCGCCGGACTGGTTCGGCCAGCTTCCGGGCGGCCCGGTGGACACCGTTGCGCTGACGCCCGAGGACGTCGAGGGTCGCCTCACCGACGGCACCGTCGTCGCGGCCGAGTGCTGCTTCGGGGCGATGCACCAGGTGCCGAGCCGGCAGTCGGGTCGCCGTCCGATGCTGGCGGCGTACCTGCACAGCGGGGCGTACGCCGCGGTCGGGTCCTCGACAACCTCCTACGGCCCAGCCGACGGCAACGGCCAGGCCGACCTGATCTGCCGGTTCTTCCTGGAGAACGTGGTCGCCGGGTTCTCCAACGGGCGTGCCCTGCTGGAGGCACGACAGCGGTTCGTCCGCGAGGGCGGCGCGCTGGCGCCGGAGGACCTCAAGACGCTCGCCCAGTTCGACCTGCTCGGCGACCCCAGCCTGCACGCGGTGTCGCTCGCCGCACCCAAGGGCCCGGCCGTGACCGCCGCGGTCACCAAGAG
>JACCUF010000286.1 GCA_013811975.1 Geodermatophilaceae bacterium
GCTTGGCAATTGCCGGCGCCTGGTTGGCGGCGAAGAGCTTGCGCTTTTCGGCTTGACTCATCCGTTTCCTCAATTCAGTGTGGCCAACTGGAGGTCCAGACTCGACCACGAGTGTGGTCGAGATCGAGCTTGAATCGGTGAGACCCACCGCCGCGGCGGTAAAGGAAGAGTTGGCTGTCAACGCCTTGCATGCTCATTTCAATTTGCACATCGGCGACGTCAGTGAATGCGGCGCATGCCCAGTGCCGTTGCCACGCGCTGTCGAAGTCGGAGCCAGGCTCCACACGTGCGGTGAGCACCACCGACCGATCCTTCCGCCTTGAGTCCTCCCGATGGGATCTCAAGCTCTGAAGGCGGTCCTCCGCTGTGGCGGGCCAGTAGTTCGGAATCCACATCTCATCAATGGTGTCGAAGATGTCTACCTGGTTGAAGGGCGTTTGGCGCTCATCACAACGCAGATGCAGAGCGGGCGTCTCCGGCAGCCAATTCGGTTGTGGCTCCCAGGAAGCCAAACGCAAACGATCGAACGTCGTGGCTTTCCAGTCCGCGGTCTCAGCAGTTCTGACAACGCTGTCGCGCAGGAGTCGCGTGCCAACGTGGCCGTTGACGAACAGCACCTCGGCCGTCTGGCTTGCCGCGACCGCCATCTTGGTGGACAGCGCGGTCACCCCCATCCTCGACTGAGCTGCAATGGTCCAGACCTCGCCGGAATGGATCCCGCCGTCGCACACGTCGTCGAGCTGCGGTAGCCCAGAACTGTGGACGCGATGCTCAGGCAGCGCTGCCAGCTCCGCGAGGGTGCAGCCCGACCCACCGGCAATCATCGGGCCGTTCATGTGGAGGTGTGGTGTTTGCACGGCCGACATCATGCGAGTCTCCTTCGGCCCACTGACATTCACCTCTGGCTGCGATTGCAAGCACCCCTCAGGGGCGAGCCGTCTTAGCCCTCAGGTCCCCTTTGGCTTCGATGGGCGCCCGAGCAGGTAAAGCGCGGTGTCTACGTCGAGCGGCTTCCAGTCGTGGCCAGCGCCGGACCGTCCTTGGCGAGCCACGCGTCGCGCAGGGTCGGCCAGGCATCCCGTATGAAATCCTCCCCTGGCCGCGCGCCGTAGGCCTTGCGCAGCGCGACCGGCGGTTCGCCGTCGAGCTGGAGGTCGCGGGCCAGGCGACGGGTGAGCCGGCTGGGGAGCTGTTCCCATCGGAAGCGATAGCGCGGCACATCTCTCCCAGTCAGCTCGGTGTGGCGTCTTTCTGAGAGGAAACTTACTCAGTACGTCTGACGATATGGACGGTCCGCTCGTCGGGTCAGGACCTCACCGGAACTCACCTAGGATCGCCACGATCTCGCGCCGCCGTTGCTCGCCACCAAACGATGCCGTGCTGTGGTTTCGGCGTACCTTCATCCGATGCACGACCGGGAGGGGCCCGATCGGCTGACGCTTGCCGCGTTCGGGGCCGCGGTGTTGATCGGTGGCAGCAACTTCGTCGCTGTGAAGTTCTCCAACGCCGAGCTGGCTCCTATGTATGGCGCCGCGGTCCGGTTCACCGCCGCCGCAATTGTCTTCCTGCTCCTGGGTTGGGCGCTGTCGTTGCCGCTGCCCCGAGGCCGGGCGTTGCTGGGCAGCGCGGTCTACGGCGCACTCAACTTCGGCGTGGCGTACGGGCTGCTCTATTTCGCCCTGCTCGAAATCAGCATCGGCATGAGCGCCGTGATCATGGCGACGGTGCCGTTGTTCACACTGATCCTTGCTGTGTTGCATGGGCAGGAACGGTTCACCACGCGGGGAATCGTCGGCGGGGTTCTCGCGGTGGCCGGCATCGGCGTACTGAGTCTGAACTCGCTCGAGGCGGACGTCCCGTTGCTGTACGTATTGGCCGCGGTGCTGGGAGCGGTCGCCGTGGCGGAATCGACCGTTTTGGTCAAGGGATTTCCGCGTGCGCACCCGGTGACCACCAACGGGGTGGGGATGGTGGCCGGCGCCCTGCTGCTGTGGATCGCCTCGGTTGTGGCGGAGGAGTCCTGGATTGTGCCTGAGCAAGCGCGCACGTGGGCATCGCTTGGGTGGCTGGTCGTCGCGGGCTCAGTCGGCCTGTTCTACCTGGCGCTGTTCGTGATCGGGCGGTGGACCGCATCGGCATCGGCGTACGTACTCACCTTGATGCCCGTGGTCGCGGTGG
>JACCUF010000299.1 GCA_013811975.1 Geodermatophilaceae bacterium
ACGCGCCGCTGCCGGTTGGAAGAACCTTCGTCGATCCTGCGTACAGCGTCGCTATCAAGACGCAGAGCGTCTCGCCCACGGGAGCGACCGTGCACATCAGTCTCGACGGCACGCCGCCGCCCCCGCCGCCACCTCCCGGGCCTCCACCTCCACCTCCACCTCCACCTCCACCTCCGCCAGCTCCGGCTCCGGCTCCGGCTCCGGCTCCGGCCCCAGCCCCGGCGCCGGCCCCAGCCCCGGCGCCGGCCCCAGCTCCTGCCCCGGATGACGGTTCCGGAGACGGCGGTTCCGGAGACGGCGGATCTGGTGGTGGGACTGCACCCAGCGGCACTAATCCCGAGCCAGGCCCTAGCGGTGGCGCCGAGCCGACCGCAGCCACCGACGAGGGCACAACAGACGCCTCGGCAACCACCGATTCGACCGCGACCCGGGGAACCGACGAGCCGAGGTCCTCCCCCCAGGATGCAGACGCGCTGCAATCGGCCTCGGGGTCGGAGTCAACGCCCCGCGGTGGGCCGTGGGCCGTAGTCGGCACGATCGCAGGCTTAGCCGTACTTGGTGGGGCGGCCTACTGGCAGCGCCGCCGCAACGCCGTACCCCCCGGAACGGGGATCTGACTCTGTCGATGACCCGGTGAACACCAGCACCGACAGGCCGTTGATCGGCCGTTGGAGTTCTGCCGCCCGGTTACCCGGCGCGCAGTCTTTGCGCGCCAGGTTGCCGACGCACCCGTTGGCCTGGTGGATCTGGGCCCTCGGCCTGGCAGCGGCGGCAAGCCGTACGACAAACCCGCTGCTGCTGTTGCTCATCGTGGCGGCCGCCGCGTTCGTCGTCGCAGCGCGTCGGCCGATGACGACCTGGGCGCGCGGCTTCCGGGCCTACCTGATCTTCGGCCTGGTCGTCGTCGCGATCCGCACCGTGTTCCATATCGTCCTTGGTGGCGGGTACGGCGAAACCGTGCTGGTTGGGCTGCCCGAAATCGCGCTGCCCGAGTGGACCGCCGGCATCCGGATCGGTGGGGCGGTCACCGCGGAGGGCTTGGCCAGCGCGGTGTACGACGGGCTACGGCTGGCCACCCTGCTGGTCTGCGTCGGGGCCGCGGTCACCGTCGCCGATCCCCGACGGTTGCTCAAGTCGCTCCCCGGGGCGCTGTACGAGGCAGGACTGGTCGTGATCGTCGCGGTGAGCATGGCTCCGACTCTGATCGAATCGGCTGTCCGGGTACGTCGGGCCAGGCAACTGCGCGGTAGCAGTGCCCGCGGGCTACGAGCCTTCCGGTCGATCGCCATGCCGGTGCTCGATCAGGCTCTGGGACGCGCGGTCGCCCTGGCCGCCGCAATGGACGCGCGGGGGTACGGCCGAGTCGGCTCGCTGACCGCGGGAGCGCGCCGGACGAGCGCCGCCCTGCTGCTCGCCGGCCTGCTCGGGTTGTGCCTGGCCGCCTACGGCCTGCTCGACGCTGCGACACCCGGGACGGTTGCCGTGCCGGCGCTGGTCGTCGGTGTGGCGGCGAGCGTGACCGGGCTGGTCATCGGTTCCCGGCGGATGGTGCGCAGCCGCTACCGGCCGGACCGGTTCGACCCGCGCTCGGCCCTGGTAGCAGGCTGCGGGGTCGCGATTGCGACGCTGTTCTTCCTCACCGAGTTCAGCGGTGACCCGGTCAGTCATCCGAGCACCTTCCCGCTCCTCTGGCCGCAACTCGCCCTTCTCCCGTTGTTGGGGATCGCCGTCGCGGCGCTGCCGGGCGTGCTGAGCACACCGGTCGAGCCGCCGCCGGACCAGGCGCATTCGACTCAGGGACGCCCTGAGTCGGTCAGATCGGTCCGGGTGGGGCCATGATCACCTTTGAGAAGGTCAGCGTGCGCTACTCCGGCGCCCCCTCCGACACGCTCACCGATGTCGACCTCGTCCTGCCGCCGGGAGAGTTCTGTCTCGTCGTGGGTCCCACAGGTTCCGGTAAGACAACCCTGCTCGGCGCCGCCACCGGGCACGTCCCGCACTTCACCGGTGGGCTGCTTCGCGGCCGGGTCCTGGTCGGCGGCCGGGACACCCGTACGCACCCACCCCGAGAGCTCGCTGACGTGGTCGGCGCAGTCGGCCAGCGGCCGATGGACGGCTTCGTCACCGATTCGGTCGAGGACGAGATGGCCTTCGTGATGGAGTCCCTGGCCCTCGAGGCCGCCGTCATGCGCCGCCGGGTCGAGGAGACACTCGACCTGTTGGGTCTGGCCGATGTGCGCCGAAAGTCGCTGGCGGAGTTGTCCTCCGGTCAGCAGCAGCGAGTGGCGATTGGTGCGGCCCTGACCGCGCACCCCCAGGTCCTTGTCCTCGACGAACCGACCAGCGCACTCGACCCGGGGGCGGCTGAGGAAGTCTTGGCCGCACTGCACCGCCTCGTCCACGACCTCGGCGTCACCGTGCTGCTCAGTGAGCATCGCCTCGAACGGGTGGTGCAGTACGCCGACTCGGTGCTCAGTCTCACCGCCCCCGGCCAACCGCTGCAATACGGTCCTCCCGGCGATGTTCTTGCCCAGAGTCTGGTCGCCCCGCCGGTCGTGGCACTGGCCAAGCTCGCCGGTTGGTCGCCGGTGCCGGTATCGGTCCGGGACGCCCGTCGCCTTGCACCGACCCTGCGCAAGCGGCTGGGCGATGCGGCACCAGCCATCCGGGCCCCGGGCAATGGAGATCGACCGCCCAGGGCCGCGGTGCTCAGCGCACGCGGAGTCTGGCAGCGCTACCGCCGCGGGCCCGCGGTCCTGCGCGGGGTGGACCTCGACGTACGAGCGGGTGAGGTCCTGGCGGTCATGGGCCGCAACGGCGCTGGCAAGACGACTCTGCTATCCGCGCTGCAGGGTGGATTGAAACCCGAACGGGGCACCGTATCCCTCGACGGTTCGCCCGTACGCGCGGCGACTTCCCGCGACCGGCGGCGATCGGTCAGCCTGGTACCCCAGGAGCCAGGTGACCTGCTCTACCTCGACACCGTGCACGCCGAATGCGCCCAAGCTGACGGGGAATCCGGAGCAGCCGCGGGCATCACCCTGGCGCTGCTGTCCCGGCTCATCCCCGGGCTCGACGAGGGCACGGATCCCCGGGACCTATCCGAGGGCCAGCGGCTGTGCCTGGTCCTGGCCATTCAAATGGCCGGCCTGCCGCGGGCGGTGCTGCTCGATGAGCCCACCCGTGGCCTGGACTACGCCGCCAAGGACCGGCTCACCGAGATCCTCATCGACCTCGCCCGGGCCGGCACCGCGGTGGCGCTGTCCAGTCACGACGTCGAGTTCGTCGCCGCGACCGCCGACCGGGTCGTGGTGCTGTCCGACGGAGAAATCATCGCCGACGCCCCGACGCCCGAGGTGGTCCTGTCCTCACCGACCTACGCCCCGCAGGTTGCCAAGATCCTGGCGCCCGCGTCATGGCTGACCGTTCGTCAGGTAGAGGCCGCACTCCGGGCACGCGGGCCGCTGGCTTCGAACGAAGCCCTCCGATGATCTTCGCTCCCACGACCAGGGCTACCGCGGGTCACAGCGCCAGTAGCCCTGATCGTGGCGCTCGGCCGGTGCGCATAGGTGCGAAATCGGCGGCGGCACTGTGCATCGCGTCCATCTTCGGCATCGGGGCCTTCGGCTGGCCGCTGCTCGTCTCCCCCGATGCGGGTATCGCGCACGGGCTGGATGCGCCGCTGATCTTCGGAGCCATGTTGTTGCTCGTGGTGGCAGTAGTCCTCGCGCTGCTCGCCGAAGGCGGCATGGACGCCAAAGCCGTTGCCATGCTCGGAATTCTCGCCGCCATCGGGGCGGCCTTGCGACCGCTCGGAGCCGGTACGGCCGGCGTGGAACCACTGTTCTTCATCCTCATCCTGGGCGGGCGTGCCTTCGGGCCCGGCTTCGGCTTCGTCCAAGGAGCCACGACCCTGTTCGCCTCGGCCCTGCTCACCGGCGGGGTCGGTCCGTGGCTGCCCTTCCAGATGCTCGGGTCCGCCTGGATCGGGTTGGCAGCCGGATTACTGCCTTCGGTGCGAGGACGGCGCGAGGTGGCGATGATGTGCGCCTACTCGGGGTTGGCCTGCCTTCTCTACGGACTGGTGATGAACCTGTCCTTCTGGCCGTTCGGGCTCGGACCGACGACCTCGGTGTCGTTCGTCCCCGGGGATGCCGTCCTTGACAACCTGACTCGGTTTGCTGCCTTCAGCATCACGACCTCACTCGGCTGGGATCTGGGCCGCGCCATCACGGTCACGATCCTGGTCGCACTCACGGCCGCCCCGGTCCTGCGCGCTCTGCGCCGGGCCGCGCGCAAGGCCGCCTTCGACCCTCACGTGCGCTTCCTTCCCAACCGCGAGAATCAGGTCATCGAAAGTCCGCCGCCGTCCTGAGCAGGGCCGTCCGGTTCGCGGGAGTCAGTCTCGGGCAGGACGCGCATTTCGCTTCGCCGGGTTCGAGATAGACCAGACAGCAAGAGGCCCGCCGTACGAACCGCACCTGGCCCGTGCGCGGTGGGCGCCGATCGATGTCGACGAACCGCGGAGCGGGCATCGGTGACCCAATCAGGTCGACCACCCTCGCGGCCAGCAATGTCGCCCGGTCCACCTCGTCGCACGCCCGTCCCACCCACAGCAGACGGTTGGCCAACGAGTCCGTGGCGATCGCCCACAGCGGTAGTTCTCGCGTGTCGCCGGTCCGGGCTACCGCCGGGATTGCCATCTTGAGGCTGGCACGGAGGGCAGCGGCGACGGAAGCGACTGGATCAGGACCTTCGAGTACGGCCGTGGACCGAGCGGTGAAGACCCTGCCGTCGGACAACCAATGGAGGTGCACGTCGGACGGTTTGGGGGAGAGGGCTCGGCCGGTCACGAGCAGTGCGGCCAGCGCGGGGGTGAGGAAGACTTGCGAGACCGAGTACCACCACAGCGTCGCCAGCACCCGGCGATCGACCGTCGGCCACCGCTGGGCCTGCAAACCGACCTGGGTGTCCAGCCACCCCGGATCCGCGACTTTGACGAAGGGAACCGATAGCTGTTCCCCTGCCGGTAGCAGGTAGCCGTGCTCATCGGAGGGCAGGGCGACCACCGTCGCCGCGAGCAGCTCTTCGGCCGCTGTCGACTCCACCCGCACCACACTGCACAGTCTGGCTGCGAACTGGGCGCAGAGCGGCGCGATCGCGAGTCTGCGGCCGGGGAGTCCGTGATCGTGAGCACCCTGGCTGCAGCCGCGCACTGCACCGTCAGCGCTCATGATCAAGCAGACGGGCATGTCAGACTAGGTTGCACCCATGGCTGGCGTGGGCTTTGCGCTGTCCGGCGCTCTGCCACTGGATGGCACTCGGGCCGTGGACCTGCTCGAGGATGTCATCGACGCCGGGTACGCACCGGTCCTGTCCACCGAGGTCTGCGCCACGAGCGCGCTGGGCCTCACCGCAGCGTTGGCTGCGCGTCGCCCCGGTGTGCCGCTCGGAACCGGGATCGTGCCGTTGGCCGCTGCCACCGATTCCTCGATCGCCATGGGCGCGGCGACGGCGGCATCGCTGTCCGGGACGACCTACTACCTCGGCGTGGGAACCTCGACCGAGCAGATCGTGGGCGGCTGGCACGGCGGGACGTACGACGCCTCCGTCACCGGTACGCGCGAGCGGCTGATGAACCTCCGCGCCGTCCTCGACGGCTCGCGGCGCGGATCGTTCGCCTTGCCCAAGCCGCCTGGCAGGCAGGTGCGCATCCTGCTCGGCGCGCTCGGACCGAGAATGGTCGAGCTCGGCATGACCGACGGAGACGGGGTGATCGTCAACTTCACTCCGCCGGACACCCTGCCCGCACCGGCTGCGGACAAGACGGTTCTCGCCTACGTCTGGGTGCTGGTCGACGACGAGTCCGAGGGACGTGCCCGACGGGACCTCACCGGGTACTGCCTTGCTGCGCCGTACGCCCGGCACTTCACGAGCCTGGGGTACGGCGAGGTCGTCGCCCTGATCACTGAACTGGCCGGCCAACGACGTCTGCGCGAGGCACCTGACGCGCTGCCCGCCGAATTCGTCAGCACCTTCTATGCCACCCTCGATCGCTTGCCCGGCCGCTGCTCGGACTATCGCAATGCCGGTGCCACTCCGGTCCTGCTGCCGGTCACCGGGCCGGAGCCGGACTCGCTGCTTGCCGGCCTTTCGGCCATGCATCCCGGACAGGGCCCCCGCCGAGATGCGGGCCGTCCCGCCCGTCGTGTCAGGGGTGATCGACACCACCGGAGTCAAGGCGTCGACCCGCGGGTAACTTAGGCTATGTTACTGACGAGTAGCCCACCTCAACCGCGTCCGATCGAAAGAGTCGACATGAGCCACTACACCGCGAATCTGCGCGATCTCGAGTTCAACCTCTTCGAGGTCCTGGACAGCAAAGATCGCTTCGGTACCGGTGCATTCGCCCACATGGACATCCAGACCGCGCGCGGCGTTCTCTCCGAGATGGAGCGCCTGGCCACCGGCCCCCTAGCTGTCTCCTACGTCGACAGCGACCGCAACCCGCCCGTGTTCGATCGCGACAGTCATTCGGTGCAGCTGCCCGAATCGTTCAAGAGGTCCTACCAAGCGATCATCGACGGTGACTGGCAGCTCGTCGGACTGCCCGAGCGCCTCGGTGGGTTCGGAGCGCCGCGCGCGCTCTCCTGGGCGATCAACGAGATGGTCCTGGGCGCCAACCCGGCCCTGTTCATGTATATGTCGGGTGCCGTCTTCGCCGCGCTCATCGACCCGCTCGGGAACGAAGCGCAGAAGAGGGCCGTGCAGACCTGGATCGACCACAAGTGGACTTCGACCATGGTGCTCACCGAGCCCGACGCCGGCTCCGACGTCGGTGCGGGCACCACGAAGGCGGTTCAGCAGTCCGACGGCACGTGGCACATCGACGGTGTCAAGCGGTTCATCAGCGGTGCCGAGCACGACCTGACCGAGCAGATCGTGCACCTCGTCCTGGCCCGTCCCGTGGGCGCGCGCCCCGGTAGCAAGGGCCTGTCGCTGTTCATCGTCCCGAAGTTCCACTGCGACTGGGAGACCGGCGAGCTCGGCGAGCGAAATGGCGTGTTTGTCACCAACGTGGAGAAGAAGATGGGCCTCAAGGTCTCCACGACCTGCGAGATGACCTTCGGACAGAACGGGACACCGGCCGTCGGATGGCTCGTCGGTGACGTGCACAACGGCATGGCGCAGATGTTCAAGGTAATCGAGACTGCCCGAATGTTCGTGGGTACCAAGGCAATCGCCCAGCTGTCCGCCGGCTATCAGGTCGCTCTGGCCTACGCCAAGGAACGGGTGCAGGGCGCGGACCTGACGCAGTCGACGAACAAGGCCGCGCCTCGGGTTTCGATCATTCATCACCCAGACGTGCGTCGTTCGCTGTTGACGCAGAAGGCCTACGCCGAGGGCATGCGCGCGCTCTATCTCTACACCGCGAGCTTCCAGGACCAGGTGATCGAAGCTGAGTCGCGCGGGGAGAGCGCCGACGCCGAGGCGCAACTCGCTGCCCGCGTCAATGATCTGCTACTGCCGATCGTCAAGGGCTACGGCTCCGAGCGCGCGTACGCGATCCTGTCCGCCGAGTCTCTGCAAACCCTCGGCGGTTCGGGGTACCTGCAGGACTATCCGATCGAGCAGTACATCCGTGACGCCAAGATCGACACCCTGTACGAGGGCACGACGGCGATTCAGGGGATGGACCTCTTCTTCCGCAAGATCATCCGCGATCAAGGGCAAGCACTGGGCTTCGTGATCGCAGAGATCCAAGCCTTCATCGACAACGAGGCAGGCAACGGACGGCTCAAGGATGAGCGGATCCTGCTGACCACAGCCCTTGGCGACATCCAGCAGATGATCGGTGCCATGATCGGCCAGGCCAACAGCTCTCAGGAGGATGTCACCAACCTCTACAAGGTAGGCCAGAACACTTCCCGACTGCTGCTGTGCATGGGCGATCTCGTCACCGGCTGGTTGCTCCTACGGCAGGCCGAGGTAGCCATGGAGGGGCTGGGCCGTGCGGGTGTGTCGCTCAAGGACCAGCGCTTCTACGAAGGCAAGCTCGCGGTGGCCCGGTTCTTCGCAACCCAGGTGCTGCCCACGATCACCGCCGAGCGGGCGATCTGCGAGGCCACCGACAACGCCATCATGGGCCTCGACGAAGCCGCCTTCTGACCTGAGCCACTCCGGGCGCGTCTGACGGCGGCTGAATCGGAGGAGTCACGTTCGGGCGTCAGATTCGGAAGCCGTGCTGGCGCCAAGCCTCATAGACAGCTATCGCGGTGGCATTTGCCAGGTTCAGTGATCGCCGGGCGGGCTGCATCGGGATCCGGAGCCGGTCGGTGACGTGTGGATCGTCGAGCACGTCGGCCGGTAGCCCCGTCGGCTCGGGCCCGAACAGCAGGACGTCGCCACGTTGGTAATCCACCTCGGCGTAGGACGTCGCGCCGCGCGAGGTGAAGGCGTAGACGCGAGTCGGCCTCAGCGCCGCCCAGGCTGCCTCGAGATCCGGGTGGACGGCCAGACTGGCCAGGTCGTGGTAGTCCAGCCCGGCACGTCGTAACTGCGCATCCGACAGGTCGAAGCCCAACGGCTCGACTAGATGTAGCTCGCATCCGGTGACCGCGGCGAGCCGGATCGCATTGCCGGTGTTCGGCGGGATGCGAGGTTGGAAGTACACGATCCGGAACACACCCACACGCTCTCACGGCCGCGGCACGGCCAATGTGGGCCGCTCATGAGGCATTATTGGTCGACGTAGGCTGGCGATGTCGTCGGCCGTGTTACGGAGGACACCCATGGCACTCGGAACTTCCATCTTCCTGATCGCTCTCGGAGCGGTCCTGTCTTTCGCCCTGGACCGGGACACCGTCTCTGTCGTCAACGTCAACATCGTCGGTTACATCCTGATGGCAGTCGGCATCCTCGGGCTGATCATGTCCCTGGTGATCAACTCACAGCGCAGCCGCACCCAGCACACGGTCGTCGATGACCGGCGCCCGATCATCGATGACCGGCGCCTGCCCCCGGACCCACCCGTCCGCTACTGACAGCCATGATCGTGAGCGTCTCGCCTGGGCGCAATCCACGCTGAGGCGCTCACGATCATGCTGCCGAACTGTGCAGCCCGCACTAGCCCTGTTCGTCGAAGTAGCGCTGAGCCCCCGGGTGCACCTCGACTGGCTGGGTTTCGGTCGCCGTGTCCAGTGAGATGTTCTCCGCCTCCGGATGCACCGAGGCGAGTGTGTCGAGATTCTCGAAAATCGCCTTGGTGATCTCGTACGCGAGATCCTCACTCATCGCATCACTGACGACGAGCAGGTTCGGTACGACGATCGTCGGAATGTCCTCGTCCAACCCGTAGGCCTCGGCCGGGATCGAACCCTCGGTGTATGCCTCCCCGTAGGTCTCCTGCAGGAAGGACAACTCCTCGGTCAGCGGCAACGCCGTGACGTCGTCGCCGAGTG
>JACCUF010000318.1 GCA_013811975.1 Geodermatophilaceae bacterium
CGGTGCCCGAGACACATCTACTGCGATCAGCGCGGTGAGGGTCAGGAGCGCCGCGCACCAGGACAGTGGTCTACTCGCTCGTCTCGTGCTGCTCGTCGGCTTCATGCCAGCAGGTAAGTACCTGGCCCCCGATTGCAATAACTTCCGCACAGGGCAGGTCGCCTGCGGTAGCCGGGTCGAAGTGAGATGCTGGCCGGGATGACGCTTACCCTGGCGGCGCTGGCGCTCATGCTGGTGCTCCTTGCCAGCGCCTTGTTGGTGCTGAGTTGGCGACGGGAATGGCGCCCTACGTTGACCGATGCGCTGCTGGTCGCCCTCGGTTTGCGCATTGCGATGTTCATCATCGCCAAGGACGTTGCCCCGTACGACCTGTTCAACGACTTTCGGATCGCTGGGGAGAACGTCCTCAATCATTTGGACCCGACGCTGAACAGCCGTGAGCGAGGGTGGAGCTACCTGCCCACCTACGCTTTTCTGCTGGCCGGGATGGTGGCAACCGGAGAATTCACCGGGCTGCCCTGGCTCTGGGTCTCCCGCATGCTCCCGATCGGGTTCGATCTCGGCGTGGTGGTGCTCGTGTATCTCCTTGCCGGCAAGGAGAAGGGCGGGCTTCGAGCCTTTCAGTATGCGTGTACGCCGATCGCGATTCTGGTCAGCTCCGTGCACGGCCAGATGGAACCACTCTGCCTGTTGTTGGCACTCGGAGCCTTTTTGGCGATCCGTTCGAAGCTGACTCCGCGGGTGGTGCTGGCCGGGGTACTCATCGGGCTGGCGATCTCGGTGAAGACCTGGCCGGTGATCTTCCTGCCGGCATTGCTGATCGCCCTGCCCAGCTGGCGAGCCCGGCTGCGGCTGCTGCTCAGCAGCGCTGCAGTGGGTCTGGTCTTGCTGCTCACGATGCCGCTGACGGTGGGCACGCCGTTCCGGGAACTACCTACCGTCGTGGCGGCGATGGTCGGCTACAGCCCGGCCGGAGGCACCTGGGGCTGGTCGTCGGTGGTCTTCGCCTTCTTCCCGTACACCTATGAAAGCTTCGAGACCTCGACGCTGTGGGCGGTGCTTGGCCGGGTCGGCTCGATCGGGACGCTGCTCCTCGTCGCAGTGGCGATCTGGTGGTGGCGCCGGGCCAGCCCGATTGTCATCGCCGGGGTGGCGGCTTCGACCTTCCAGGTTGTCACGGCCGGCCATGGCGCGCAGTACTTGCTGTGGGCCGCACCCTTCACGACGCTCTCGCCGACCAGGCGCATCCCGATGCTGCAGGTGGCCATCGGTCTTTGGGCATGGTGGGGATACATCGTCCAGTTGGGCGGCGTGGTGCCCGTGTCGTGGGGGGCTTGGCCGTATTACGCCTGGTCCATCAGCAGCTTGATCTTGATCGGTCTGATCGTCTGGGCGTTGCCCTGGGATCAGCGGGTGGATCCGAGTTCACGTGCGCGCGTACCCGACGCCGAACCCGCAGGCGAATCCACCGAGGCGGCTACCTCGGCGCGTTGAGCGCGGGCGACCTCGTCCTCGGTGATCGCGTCGGCGTCGGCAGCGATCTGCTCGCCGCCCTGGATCAGCGGAGGTGCCGCCGTGGTGCCGATCGTGAGAATCCCGGAGAACATTCCGAACATCATCGTCTGGAAGCCGAGCATCAGACCCAGCGCAGCAGGGATGGCCACTCGCAGCGTCTGCGATGCGTCCAGGGTGCCGAACCCCTCGCCTCCCCAGCGAAAGATCTGGATCACAGCCACGGCGATGCCGAGGATGAACAGCGCCATGCCCACCAACAGGCCCCGTTCCACCGTCAGGCCAGCCAGGATCGCCTTGAACCGGTCACTGTTCGGGAGGAACCCTTCGTGGCCGGCGTAGATCTTCGTCAAGATGGAGAACAGGACCGCCTGATAGCCAACGACTCCCAGGGCAGAGGTATAGACCATGCTCCCGATGTCGAAGACCGCGCCGCCGATCTGGACTGGGGTGATCAGGAGCACGAAAGTTGCCAGCATCCCCACGCCGAAGGCAACCAGGCCCGGGTAGAAGAAGAGCCATCGCGGGCTGTAGATCAGCAGGAATCGTAGGTGCCGCCAACCGTCGTGCCAACTCCGTAGATGTGGCGGCCGGCTACGGCCGTCCTTCTTGAGAGTGGTCGGAACCTCGGTCATCCGCAGGCCACCCAGATATGCCTTGACGACCACCTCACTGGCGAATTCCATACCGGTCGTCGTCGGTCGCAGGGCCAGGATCGAGTCCCGCCGGAATCCTCTCAGGCCGCAGTGGAAGTCTCCGACCGTCGCCCCGAAGAAGAGTCGACCGATCCATGACAGGACTGGATTGCCG
>JACCUF010000319.1 GCA_013811975.1 Geodermatophilaceae bacterium
GGGACGTCCCCGGCCGTCGGCCGGAGCCGGCCGACTAGGACGGGCCGGGACCATTCCCGGGTTCGGCCGGGCTGCACCCGGACCACCCGCACCGGGGCGCGGGGCGGCACCAGGGCGTGGGGCGCCAGGACGTGCGGGGGGAGAACCCCCGCCGACGCCGAACGGGTTGTTACCCGGTCGGGGTCCGGCCGGGCGGGCACCAGGGCGCGGGATCGGACGCGGGATATCGCTGGCCGGGGGGCTCTGGCCCGCGTCGGAGCCAGACTGCGGCGGGGCTGGGGCCACTGGAGCGGTTGGAGCGGGAGGAGTCGCTGGCGCGGGCGGAACCGCCACTGGGGTACGCGCGGCGACTGGTGCAGGAGCTGGGGCGGCAGGACCGGGCACAGCGGAGGGCCGGGCAGGTGCGGGCCGATCGACCTCGACGAAGGCGGCCACTACCGCAGCCGGTGTGAGGATGGCCGGAGCAAGATCCGGAGCTGTTGGCTCAGAAGCGGTCTTGGCCGCCTTGGTGGCCTTCGCCACTTTGGCCACCTTCGGTGGCGGAGTGGGGAAGGCCTCGTGGAGACGGCGGACAACTGGCGCTTCGACCGTGGAGGACGGGCTCTTGACGTACTCACCGAGTTCGGTCAGCTTGGCGAGAACATCTTTGCTCGGTACACCGAGTTCTTTGGCGATGGCGCTGACGCGGGCTTTGCCTGGCAACGGGACTCCTCATAAGTGAGGGCGGCGGCTGCCCGCTCGACCTCGTCGTTACGGATGGAACATGATCACGGGTGGTTCTTCACTGGGTGCTCATCCGAGAAAAACCTGCTCTCGACGGGCGCGCGGACCCTGATGTCCGTGCGCGCTTGGTGGCGCCTGACGCTGTGCTGCGATCACTCCTGGTGCTGGTCTGACGGGTGGGGCTGGCCCAACCGTGCGAGATAGCTGCCAAGCACCTCGGTCGACAGGTTTCCGGAGACCCGCAGGGCTCGTCCGAAAGCTCGTCGTCGTTCGGCGCGTGCCAGGCAAGCAGATCGAGGATGCAGAGATGCTCCTCGGCCGGCGTACCTGCGCTGCGGGTCTGGGAGTACCTGCCCATCCACCGCCACGACTCTCAACAGTTCGCTGATCGAAGAACGCTGCCGGCATCCCACACACGTACGCACCGGAACCACTCGATCGGCCACCGCCCAGTCTAGCGCGACACGACCAGGGGTTGTTCTCGCCTCAGTCCCGGGTGTCGGCCGGGGCCGGCTCGTTCGGGTGGACCCCGTCTGGAGACTCGACCTGGGCATCGCTGCGGATATCGATCCGCCAGCCGGTCAGTCTGGCGGCCAGGCGCGCGTTCTGCCCTTCCTTACCGATCGCCAGCGAGAGTTGGAAGTCCGGTACGACGACGCGGGCCGCCTTGGCCTCAGCGTCGACGACCTGTACCTCGAGTACCCGAGCCGGGGACAGCGCATGCCCGACGAACTGGGCCGGATCCTCGGAGTAATCGACGATGTCGATCTTCTCCCCGTGTAGCTCACTCATGACATTGCGGACCCGCTGACCGACCGGGCCGATACATGCGCCCTTGGCGTTGAGGCCTTCCACCTTCGTATGCACGGCGATCTTGGTCCGATGCCCGGCCTCGCGGGCCACTGCCGGAATCAGCACACTGCCGTCGGCGATCTCGGGAACCTCGAGCGCGAACAGCTTGCGGATCAGATTCGGGTGGCGCCGGCTGACAATGACCTGCGGCCCGCGCGGGGTCCTGGTCACCGAGACGACGTAGCACTTCAGCCGTGATCCGTGGCTGTAGTCCTCCCCCGGAACCTGCTCGGCTGCCGGCAGGATCGCCTCGAACTTTCCGATGTCGATGACCACGATGCCGCGCTCGTTGCGACCTCGGTGGACCTGGACCACGCCGCCGACCAGATCACCCTCGCGGCCGGAGAATTCGCCGAAGTTGTTCTCGTCCTCGGCATCGCGCAACCGCTGCAGGATTACCTGACGGGCAGTGCTCGCGGCGATCCGCCCGAATCCACTGGGGGTGTCGTCGTACTCGCGAATGATCGTGCCGTCTGGATCCACCTCCTGGGCGAAGACGGTGACCTCACCGCTCTTGCGGTCGACGAGGACCCGCGCGTGGGCTTCGACGCCTTCCTTGTGCCGGTAGGCGGTCAGCAAGGCGCTCTCGATGGCCTCGACCACCGTGGCGAAGGAGATCCCCTTTTCCCGCTCGATGCCCCGGAGGGCACTGATGTCGATATTCATGTGTCCTCCGCGGAGGGAAGTGCGTCGTCGGCATTCATTTCTCCTCCGCGCGCCCCCTTCTTGACCTTGTGTTGTCGCCGCGGTCGCTCGCGTTTGGCGCCCTCGTCGGGCTGGTCGGGCCGGTTGAACTCCAGTTGGACCTTCCCGGCTCCGAGGTCGGACATGGGTAGGAGGTGCTCGATCCCGTCGACGTTCAGCGTCACCGCCGCCCCGTCGTAGTTGGCGACGCGTCCGCGGAGCGGTGTTACCTCCGGGCTAGGCGAACCCTCCGATGAACTTGCAGTCCGCAGGGTCACTTCCACCATTCGGCCGATGGCCCGTCGCCAGTGCCGGGGCTCGGTCAGCGGCCTATCCACCCCTGGTGAGGTGACCTCCAGCACGTACGGGGCCTTGCCGATGACCCCCTCGTCGTCGTCCAGCACGTCCGCGACTGCATGTGACATCGCCGCGATGTCATCGAGGGAGATCCCCTCGTCCCGATCGATGACCACTCGGAGCTGACTGCGTCGACCCATCGGCGTAAGGATCAGCTCTTCCAGGTCGTAACCGGCCCCCTGGACCACCGGGGAGATCAATGCCACCAGCCGGTCCTGGGTCGCGGCCGCTATTGGGGTGTTGCCCCTCACCTGTCGGCCTCCTTGTCATGTGCAGTTGTCGGTACGGCGCACTCGACCCGTGCAGCCACCGAGGCTACCGGTGCCGGTGGCGCCAGCCCGACTGTCAGACTCCTGCTGTGAGCGATTCGCGTGTATCGCGCCGCACCCTGCTGTTCGCTGCGGTCACGTCTGCAGCCGCAGCGGGATTGAACACCGGGCTCAGCGGTTGCGAGTCGGGCCCGGCCAGACCGGCTGTGTCCGCCGAGACGGTCAACGACCCACTCACACCCGTTCTGACTGCCCAACAGACACTCCTGGTCGGCTATGAGCGAACGCTGTCTGCCTTCCCGGAGTTCACGGTCTCTCTGTCCGATCTGCAGGCGCAGGCGACGGCGCACACCGAGGCACTGCGGAAAGCGGCCCCGGCCGCGGCGGCGCAGGTCGCTGATGCGCCTTTTGGCTCAGACCCGTCCTCGGGGTTGCCTCCAGGTTTGCCTTCGGGGTCGCCCTCGGGGCAGCCGGTCCCGTCGCCCGCACCCCCCGCCGATCCGGCAACGGCATTGGCCAACCTCGCGCGACTCGTGGACGCAGCGCTCGGTTCCCTTCGGGCAGCCGCACTACGCGCCGACGGTGACCTGGCGGCGCTGCTGGGCAGTTGCGCGGCCAGCACCGCCTGCCATTCGCGGTTGCTCGGGTGAGCACCGACGACGCACTCTTCCCCGCGGAGGAGACATGAGAGAGGCCGAGATCGAAGGTCTGCAGGCGGCCTTGCGCGCCGAGCACAGCGCAATCTGGGGGTACGGGATCGTCGGTGCGTCCGTCGGCCCAGAGACCCGCCAGGCCGTACGCGATGTCGATGCCGCTCATCGGGTGGCACGCGACGAGCTGGCCGACCTGATCCGGCTACGTCGTGTCGACCCGGATTCCGCGGAGGTGAGCTACGAGCTTCCGTTCCCGGTGGCCGACCCAGCCGGCGGGCTCCAGCTCGCAGCGTTCCTAGAGGCCGGCGTCGCGAAGGGGTACGCCTTCGCGATCTCTCAGGCCGTCTCGCAGCGCGCCAAAGCGTTCTCGCTTTCTGCGCTCGTCGATGCCGCGCTTCGCCAGACCACCTGGCGCCAGCTCTCGGGTAGCACCCCGCTCAGCCCGGAATTCCCCGGTCTCTGAGTCGATTCGGGAGAACGCGACATGTCCGAGCCCAGCCCAAGAACGGTGCTCGTCGCGCCGGAGCGCCTGGCCGGCTGGCTCGAGCGGTTCGCGACAAGTCACGGTGGCGCCGAGGTCACCGCGGGAACCGAATACGTCGACGCGCGAGCCGCCGACGGTTGCGCTGCGCACTGCCAGGTGCCTTTCCCCCCGCTGCAACAGAATCCAGGTGATCCATGGCGGGCCCTCGTCGACCACGCCCTGATCGGACGCCGGTACGGCGTGCTCCTGATCCGCCGAGGTGGCTATGCCGCAGGCGTATTCGATGCCGGGACGCTCCTCGCCTCGAAGGTGGGCAACCGCTATGTTCAGGGCCGGACGGCAGCAGGCGGTTCGAGTCAGCAGCGGTTTGCTCGTCGCCGCGACAATCAGGCGTCGGCCCTTGTCGGCTCGGCGGTGGAGGTGGCGCTACGGATCATCGCGCCGGAGGGACCGACCCTGGACGCGCTGATAACCGGTGGAGATCGGCCACTGCTGGCCGCGGCGTTGGCCGACCCGCGGCTGGCCAAGCTAGCCGCCCTCCCCAGAGGCCCATGGCTGGCGGTCGGCGACCCACGCCAGAAGATCCTGATCGAGGCCGGCAAGAGTGCTCGCGCCGTTCGGATCACGATCACCGACGGTTGAGGCTCCGTCCGCAACCTCGGCTCGACGCCCTCTCAGAGAGTTGACTAATTGTTCAGTTGCCGCAGGGAGGACATGCGGCTATTGACCGGTTGGTCCCCGATCTGCGACGTCAGCGACCTCGACATCGTTTAGCCGAGGTTGCCTAGGAACGTGTCGGCCAGCGGTACGGCGCTGGTGGCGCTGGACTGGCCGTTCTCGACGAGTACGGAGAAGGCGATGCCGCCGGCGGGGTCGGGCCGGTATCCAACGAACCAACCGTGTGCCTGCGGAGGTACCTCGGTGCCGAACTCGGCGGTGCCGGTCTTGCCGAAGACCTCCCCACGAGCATCGAGTGCCTGTCCGGTTCCGGTCAGCACGACCTCGCGCATCATCTGCTGCAGTGCGGCGATCACCTCCCCGGATGGAGCAGCCGGGGGCTGTCCGGCCGTTGGGGCGTCGGCCATCAATGACGGGATCGGCACCAAACCCGAGGCCGCGGTCGCGGCTGCGATCGCCATGGCGAACGGGCTCACCAGCACTCTGCCCTGCCCGATCGCATCCGCCGACAGCTCCACCGCATCCGCCGGCGGCGGCACCTGCCCGGAGAACACCTCGACCGGTAGTGCCCAGGTGGCACCGATTCCGAAGCTCGCCGCGGCCGCCTCGAGTGCTCCGGCCGGAAGCTGCTGTACCGCCGAGGTGAACGTGGTGTTGCAGGACTCGGCGAAGGCGGTGAGGAACGAAACAGTTCCAAGGTCGAACTGGTCCTCGTTATCGAATTCCTTCCCGCCGATTGAGATCGTTCCGGGGCAACCGACCAGCGTGTCCAGGGCGACGGTCCCATTGCCCAGCAGTGCAGAACCACTAATGATCTTGAACGATGACCCAGCCGGGTACTGGCCGGTCAGAGCATTCGCCGGGTTGGCCGCCGAGTTCGAACTGACGGCGAGAATCTCGCCGGTTCCTGGCCGTACGACCACGATGTGCGCGGGCTCGGACCGAGTGGCCACCGCGGCGTCGGCGGCGTTCTGGATCGTGGTGTCCAGAGTGACCTGGATCGGCGTACCGCTTTGTGGCTCGATCCGTTCGAGATCTCGTCGTGTCCCGTCCGCGGTCACCGCCTCGACCGTGAGACCGGGCTTGCCGGCGAGCTGCTCCTGGTAGGCACGCTGCAGGCCGGAAGTACCGAGTTGATCGCCGGGGGCATAGTCCTTCCCGGCCTCTTGGAGGACCTCGGCCGTCGCCTCGCCCACCCGGCCGAGGACGCCGAGGGCGAAGCTGGCGCTCGGGGCCAGCTGGCGGGTCTCCTCGCGAAAGACAGTGCCCGGAAGGTCGACGATCACCGCCCGTACGGCGTCGTAATCCGGGCGGCGAAGCGTGATGATCGGGACGAACTGACCGGGCTGGGATGCCGACACACTGGCAACGACGTCCTCGGCCGAGATCCCCAGCGCGGCGGCCAGGGTGGCGGCCAGCGCGGCGAGGTCGGTGACCCGAGCCGGGTCCACACCGACCACGACCACCGCAGTGGGCGCGAAGATCGGATTACCCGCAGCGTCGAGAATGGAAGCCCGCTCGGCCAGCCCGCGGGACCATTCGATCGTCTCGCCGTCGGCGAGGTCTGGGTATATGGCCGAGGTCGCCCAGCCGATCGTGAGGCCATCGCCTTCCCCGGCGCTCAGGTCGAGTCGTGCGTCGTACGTCCAGTCGGGTGCCGCGGCGAATTCCCAGGTGGACTGGTACATGACCGAGGCGCCGTCCTCGTCGAGCTCGACCGCCGTGATCTCGGTGCGCAGCGGCTGCTCCCCCTCACCGAAACCCATCGAGGTCGCCACGGCTCGCAGGTTCAGCAACGCCGCAGTGCTGTCGTCGGTGAGCCCCGCAGCGCCGGTGAGATCTCCGGAAGCCCACGCGTCGAGGTAGGCCTGGGCCGCGGCGCGGGCGGCTATCTCCCGTTCATCGGTGTCCGAACAACCCGCCAGCACCACGGTGGCCAGGACGAGCAGGACGGCGCAGGCACGGCGAGGCATGATCCTCACCCTGACACAGGACCGGCGTGGAATAAGTGCAACAGCCCCCCTCGAATCCGGCTTAGCCGGTGGCCTTGCCAGCCGGCGCCGCCGCCGACGGCACCGACGCAGGTGCGCTGCCATTGGCAGACCCGGAACCGGCGGATGAGTCAAGGCTGGGCTGGTCGGGGGGGCCTTGGATGGAAGACATCAGACTCCGGGCCAAACCGAGGCCGGCCCCGCCCATCGTCAGCGCCTTGCCGAGCAGGTCTTCCATGCCGTCGGCACCGTTGAGCACGACGAGGTTGTCAATATTGCCCAGCGCACTCGCGCCTGCAGTGACGATCGCGGGGTAATGCTCGGCGATCTGCTGGGCGATGACCGCGTCCGGGTTCGACGCCAGCGCCGCTGCTCGGGCCTCGATTCCGACTGCTTCGGCCCGCCCTCTAGCCTCGATCGCCATGGCCAGGGCCCGACCGTTGACCTCGGTTGCCTTCGCCTCGGCCTCGCCGCGCAGGGTGGTTTCCTGCGCCTGAGCCTGCGCCCGAAGGATCTCGGTCTGCCTGGCGGCGTCGGCCAAGGTCACCTGGCGGTAGGCCTCCGCGTCCGCGGGTTTGCGGACCTCGGACTCGAGGACCTTCTCCCGGCGGGCTGCGTCGAGTTCGGCCGCCGCGGTCTCAGCGCGGACAACCTCCTGGCGGGCAAGGGCCTCGGCCAGCGGGCCGGACTGCAGGGCACGGGACTGGGCTTGGTCGACCTCGGCCTGATAGCCGGCCTGCTTGATGCTGGATTCCCGTACCGCAGCTGCCTTCTCGGCGTTGGCCGCTTGCTCTCGTTGGGTGGCCTCCTTGTCTCGCTCGGCTGCCGCGATCCGCGCAGCAGCGGCGATCGCTGCGGCTTGGGGCTTGCCCAGGTTGTCGATGTAGCCGAAGTCGTCGTCGATCTCTTGGATTTGCAGCGAGTCGACGACCAGGCCCAGCTTCGACAGGTCGTCGGCCAGCGAGGAGCGGATGTTGGCGGTGAGCTCCTCCCGGTTGTGCAGCATGTCCTCGGCCGACATCCCGCCGACGATTGCCCGGAGGTGCCCGGCGAACAGTTCGTGGATCGTGCCCCGCATGGCGTCCGCGTCCTGTTGGAGGAACCGGCGCGCCGCGTTCGCGATGGAGGCCAGATCGTCACCGACCTTGTAGGCCACGACCCCCTTGACCTGCAACGGGATCGACTGGTTGGACACCGCATTCACGATCAGTCCGGTGGCCCGGATGTCCAGCCCGAGACGCCGCACGGTCTGAAAGCCCGGGATGACCGCCGTACCCCGCCCGACGACGATCTTGAATCCCAGGCTGTCCAGGGACGTGTCGTTCGAGCCGTGCGCACCGAGCCCGGAGATGATCAGTGCCTCATTGGGCTCGGCGACTCGCCAGACGAGCCGGAAAGCCAGGATCAGCAGCAGCACGACGACAACGGCAACGATCGCGATGGTCACAAGGGATCCTCAAATCTGGGCTGGTGATGCGCGGATGAGTGCTGCGATGTTAGGTGCGCGGACTCGCCGTTCGGTTCCGTGATCCACAGGCTAGGAGGCAGCCGGGTTCAGCTGAGCCGGTCCACGTAGACAGTGCGCGGCGGCTGGAAGTCAGTGACCACCACCAGCGAACCGATCTCGATCGTTTCGCCGTGCGAGTGCGGGTGGGCGTAGAAGGCTTCACTGCCGCCCCGGATGCTGATCATGACCTCACCGACCCGGCCTGGCCCGATGCGGCCGCTGACCCGCCCGGTCTTGCCGATCATCCACGCTCCCCATCCCGGTGGCGACTTCCGCGCGCCCGTGCCACCACGATATCTGTCGTTGGTGCCTCCGCCTGTGGACTCAGAACAGGATCGAGGCGAAGGTGCCGACTTGGATGAAACCCACGCGGGCGTATGCCGCCTTGGCCGGTGCGTTGAAGTCGTTGACGTACAGGCTGACCACCGGAGCGACCTCGGCCAGAGCAATCGCCGTGACCGCGGCGGTACCGGTGGCCCCGATTCCCCGCCCGCGCAGGTCAGGTCGTACCCAGATGCCTTGGATCTGACAGGCCTGGTCGCTGACTGCCCCCAATTCGGCTTTGAACA
>JACCUF010000300.1 GCA_013811975.1 Geodermatophilaceae bacterium
GCCGCGTGCAGCGCGATCGCCGCCTCGAGTCCCCCGGTCAGCCATACGACGGCCGAGGCCGCCAGGCCGAACGCGAACCGATCGAGGAAGGTGAAGATGTCCCCCGGGGCGTGGGCAAGGGAGAACAGCGTGGCCGTAATCAGGGCGGCCAGGACCGCTCCGGTCGTACGGGACGGGATCCAGGAGGCGAGGACCTGACTCGCATATCCCCGGAATACGTACTCCTCAGCCGCAGACTGCAGCGGCGTGCTGAACACGACCACCACAAGCAGTAGCGCGTACTCGCCCCCGTCAAAGCCCGTGGTCGGCCCGATGCCGCCCCCGACCGCCAGGCTGATCAGGATCCCGACGCCCAGGACGGCCAAACCGAGCAAGCCGTAGCGCCACATCAGCCGCCACCGGAGCCGGCCGAAGACCGACGAGGACCAGCCGAGCCGTTCGGTGTGCACAGTCCAGGCCAACCACACCGCTGGGATGGCGACGATCAGACTTGCGTTCGCCAGCGCGAGCACCGCAGGATCGGTGAGGTCGTCGAGCCGGGTCAGATCCTCCAGCTTCAGGCCTGCGGCAACAAAGGCGAACACCACGATGAGAACCGCGACGACGTAAGAGCCGAGGAAAGCCAGGATGCCCAGCACCGGGCGCCACCAGCGGTAGTTCCTCGTGCGCATCAACCGCAGGTAGGGCTGCGGCTCGGCGTGCGGGACCCGGGCAAAGCTCGGCGGTCGGACCGGTCCCCAGGGGCCCATTGGCGGGTACCAAGGTGGGTACGGCGCCGGCCCGACCTGCGGCCAGTACCCGGGCTCAGGGCCGTACCCAGGGGGTGGGCCGTACCCAGGTGGAGGGCCGTACCCAGGTGGAGGGCCGTACCCGGGCAAGGGGTAGCCCGGAGGTGGTTGATCCGCGGAGGGCATTCCGTTGGGGATGTACCAACCGAAGACCGGCGCTGGCCGTGGCGGCGGGCTTGTTCCGGTGGCCTCCGGCAGATCAGTCATCGGCTCAGGTCACCGGCCGCCGCGACGTGGAGTCGGTGCAGGGACCGATCGCGGCCCAAGAGTTCGAGCGATTCATACAACGGCGGGGAGACCGTACGGCCACACACCGCCACCCGGATCGGGGCAAATGCCTTGCGGGGTTTGATGCCAAGCTCCTCGATCAGGGTTGTCTTCAGCGAGGTCTCGATGTCGGCAGCCACCCAGTTCGGCAGAGCATGGAGAGCTGCTGCGGCAGCGGTCAGAATCGGAACCGAGGATAGGTCAAGAACCTTCGCAGCACTGTCCGGCTCGATGGTGAAGTCCTCTTCTGCGGTGAACAGAAAACGCAGCAAGCCGGAGGCTTCAGACAGAACGTTCATCCGTTCCTGCACCAAGGGGGCAGCCCCGCGCAACAAGTCGAGCTCTTCTGCTGTCGGCGGATCCGCCAGGAGCCCGGCTTGCACGAGGTAGGGGCAGACCCGGTCCACAAACTCCTCGGTTGCGAGGGCGCGTAGATGGGTCGAGTTGATCGCCTCGGCCTTTCGGATGTCGAAACGCGCCGGATTCGCGCTCACCTTGTCGATGTCGAAGGCAGCAACCATCTCCGACATCGAGAAGATGTCGCGATCGTCAGCGATCGACCAACCAAGCAGAGCAAGGTAGTTGAGCAAACCCTCGGGAAGAAAGCCGCGCTCGCGGTAGACGTCCAATGACGACTGCGGATCCCGCTTCGACATTTTCTTGCTGCCTTCCCCGGTGACCAGGGGCAGATGGCCGAACCGCGGAGCACCGGTGCCGACACCGATCGCGGACAGCGCGTCGTAGAGCGCAAGCTGGCGAGGCGTGGATGGCAGCAGGTCTTCACCGCGCAGCACGTCAGTGATCCCCATGAGCGCATCGTCGACCGGGTTCACAAAGGGGTAGAGCGGAATCCCGTTGGCCCGGACGATGACGAAGTCCGGCACCGCTCCGGCTGCGAACCGGATCTCACCACGGACCAGGTCGTTCCAGGCGATGTCGTGATCGGGCATCCGCAGGCGGATGACCGGGGTTCGACCCTCGGCGTGGAAGGCGCTCACCTGTTCGGTGGACAACTCACGGTCGAAGTTGTCATAGCCCAATTTCGGGTCTCGACCGGCTGTGCGGTGTCGGGCCTCGATCTCCTCGCCAGTCGAGTACGACTCGTAGGCCACGCCCGATGCCAGCAGCCGGGCCGCAATGTCGGCGTAGATGCTGTCCCGCTCGGACTGACGGTAGGGCGCATGCGGTCCGCCGACATCCGGCCCCTCGTCCCAGTCCAACCCGAGCCAAGCCAAGCTGTCCAGCAGGTGGCGATAGGAGTCCTCGGTGTCCCGGCTCGCGTCGGTGTCCTCGATCCTGAACACGAAGGTTCCGCCGTGGTGGCGGGCGTAGGCCCAGTTGAACAACGCGGTACGGATCAGTCCGACATGCACCAAGCCCGTCGGCGACGGACAGAATCGGACCCGGACGCC
>JACCUF010000362.1 GCA_013811975.1 Geodermatophilaceae bacterium
GCGCTGCGATAGTCCCGGAGTTCGTTGGTGAGTGGCTTGCTGAGCCGGGAAGGATTGTCAGCAACAGGTCCAGTGATGAATTCGATGATCGCGGACGCGATCTTGGCGGGCAGCCGCTGTAGACCGCATCGGGCCTCGGCGGAGACTTCGATGCAATACGGCTGGGGTGCCGTCACCGCGGCGGCAGCCCAAACTCGGCGCGCACATCCTCGCCGATGGTCGAAGCTCGGCCGATCGAGGCTTCTAGGGAATCAGGGCGAACCCTTCTGCGGCCGCGGCCGCACGAAGCGACCGGTCGAACGCCGCGAACGTCCGACACGTCGGGTCGGCGGCCGCGGCCCCCCGCGCCGCGGCGAGTTGGATAGCGTCATAGGCACGTAGGCCGCGGGTGGCGCTCAGGGCTGCCGCGTCGTCGAGCAGGGCGACGCCGAGGGCGACGCTGGCGAACCGCGGCGGCTCGTCGTCCGTACCGAAGAAGTCTGCTTCGAAGTCTGCGACCAGCACCGTTGCCGACGCTGCGCCGAGCTGTCCCGCTCGGGTCTTGCGCCAGATCGCCGCGGGCACCTCCACTCGGGCAATCTGGGCGAGCACCAGGTTCTCGAGCGCTCGGACGATGTCTTGGCCGTCCTCATCGGCGTACAGCTTCACCACGGCCGACGAGTCGGCGAAGGTGCTCACCGGCGGCCCTCACCCACCAAATCAGCCAAGCTCGTACCGCCACTGGCCTCGCGTCGTGCGCCGGCCACTGCCGCCGGGTCCGGCCGAGATCGCGGCTGCCCCGCAGGAGCCAGTACGCCGGCGCGGCGCAGACGTTCGCGCGTGCGTTCGGCCTCATCTGAGGCGAACTCCGGGTCGACGGCAGCTCTCAGCACCAATGTCAGGAAGTCGTTCATGCTGCGGTGCTGCTGAGCAGCGACGGCCTTCACCCGCTCGATCAACTCATCGGTTGCCCGCCAGGTGACCTGACTCATGCCTGCACGCTAGCAGGCGCAAATGGTAGACGAAGAATTCGACGTCTCGCCGGTCTCGGGATCGCCGCCACCTTTGGGCCAGATGATCGCCTGATACTTGTATTGCGGCCCGAACATGCTCACTCTTCGACCTCTCCGCCCTGGTACCGGGACTTGTACCCTCGGCCGGCCCGAGAAGACGACGCCCGCATCCGCTTGAGGTTGTAACCCTCGTCTCGGTCCTCGAGCGTCCCCAGGGTCCCTGCGAACCAGCGGGCCTCGGCCGATGTCTCCGCGCTCATCGGCGCCGACGCGAGGGCATCCCCAGCTGACTGCAGCTGCGACCGAGCGCCGGCGATGTCGCCGTACCGCAAGGACTCCTCGCTGTCCTTCTTCGCCCGCTGCACCTGGAGCAGCAGCTTCTCCTGCGACACCTCGGCCGAGGGCAGCCGCCCGGCAGCGACATCGGCCGGTACGACGTTCACGCTCACCGGCAAGGACACGACGTGTTCCACCAACGAAGGCAGCCCCACGTGCCGCACCTCGATCTCGGCCACGGTAGCCAGACCCAGTGCGGCACAAGCCGGTACGGCGAACTCGAGCAATAGGCGACGCTCTTCTCCGGCATAGAAGTCGCCGAGCTCGACCAGTACGCCATCGGCCGTCGCGACCGCGGGCAGATCGTTCATCACGGTCACCATCGCGACCCCGGCGAGCGGGCGTACGAGGACGCTGGCGGCCTGGACCGTCTTGCTTAGCAGCCCATCGATCTCGCCGGCCACCGCGACCACGGTCCCCTCGGCGTGCTCGGCGAAGGCGTGATTCCCCTGACCGCCCACAGCGACCGCGGCCAGGATCGTCTCGTCGTACCCGATCCCGATGCCGATCGTCGAGGTGCTGACCCGATCCGAGGTGGCCTGGCGGGCCAGGGAGCCGAGTTGGTCTGGGTCGGTGACGCCGGCATTCGCCATCCCGTCGGAAAGCAGCAACACCGTCGCACCAGCCGGCCCGGCCACCCGTCGCGCTTCCTGCAGGCCGCGCAGGTACCCCGAGGACAGGTCGGTTGATCCGCCCGGATGGACCGCGGCGATCAACTGCTTGACCCGGGTCCGGCCCAGCGCGCTCAGGCGATCCGCCGGGACCAGCGCCTGCGCCTGGTCGTCGAAGATCACCAGGCCGAACCGGTCACCTTCGTCGAGCCGGTCGACCAGCGCTACGAGCGCCTGCTTGGCGTTGTCCAACCGGCCGCCGGCCATGGAGCCCGAGCGGTCCAGCACGACGATCACGGTGTGCTCGACCCGAGGCTGCTGCCCGGTGACCGGTGCCGCCTTTGGCGCATCGAAGGCCAGCATGACCGTGACCTGGTCATCGGTCTCGAGGGCGACGACATCGACGTCGAGATGTGCGGCTACGTGCATGGTTCCTCCCGTTTGTTGGTATGGTCTGTCCATCGAGTGGACGGCCCAATCGGACAGATTCAGCTCGTGGTGTCCAACTAATAGACACTGTATCGCGGGGGTACGACACTTGTCCACCGAGTGGACAAGTGTCTTCAGCGCCGGTTGACACAAGCAAGAGGAGCCCTGCTGTGGCGTACGCCGACGGACCGGTAGCAGTCCGCGCTCGCGACCATCGGGCCGTACCGCTCGGCCGTTTCATCGACCAGCTGGCCAAGGCCACCCGTCGCCCGGTGACCGAGATCGTCCGGGAGGCGCAGATCTCCCGCGCGTACTACTACGTGTTGCGCGACAGCGACCAGACCCCCTCGATCGAGACCCTGGCCAACCTGCTCACGGCCTTGGACGTGGATTTCCGGCTCGGCGACACCGATGACGCTGCGCAGTTCGTCGTACGCAGCGAAGGCGAGGAATGGCTGATCCACCTGCCCTACGCCGGTAAGCAGGCCGCCCGCGCCCGTGCCGTACGGAACATGACCTACGCCTCCAGCCTGCCGAACACATCAGCACAGGCTCGGCCGGCCGGCGTTGGCGAGCCGCTGTACGCGCTGGCTCCGCTGCCCGACTCACCGTCGGGCTCACCTGCGCAGCCCGCCGGTGCCGGCCGGAGCTTCGTGGTCGGTCGGGGCCCATCTCGGCGGGATCGCTCCGCGCTGGAGAGCCGCCTGCTGTCGGAATTGGTCAGCGCGGCTGGCGATCTGGACGCCGAACGCCTCCAGCACCTGGTGGCAACGGCCCGCTTGCTGGCCGAGAACTCCGATTGACCTCAGCCGCGCACACCGATCCCCACCATCGAGTCGCAGACCGATCCGCAGACCACAGGAGACAGCCCAGTGACCGACCAAACCCTCGCGCTCCGCGACGCTGGACGAGCGATCAGCTTCAGCTTCGATGACCTGATGAAATACCACGGGGGCGGCTCACCCGGCGGCGTTGCCCAGGCGTACAAGGTCCTGGAGCGGGCTCTGCCGCTGCTGTCCCCCCACGAGCCACCGGAACGACGAGAGATCAGCCTCCGTACGCCGTTCGGTGGGCCTGGTTTCCGGGACGCGTTCGAGATGGTCGCCCGGGCGGTGACCGGAGATCGCTTCGTCGTCGATTCCGACCTGCTTCGACCAGACCTGGGTCGCAACCGCGAGCAATTCGTCTATCACGTCCGCTACCGGGATCGCACCGTCACGCTGCACATCCGCGAGGGCCTGGTACGGGACGACTTCATCGAGCTGCTGCACACCGACGGTCGCACGGCCGAGCAGG
>JACCUF010000381.1 GCA_013811975.1 Geodermatophilaceae bacterium
CTGTTGGGCGCTGCCGGTCAGGGAGTGGGTCCACCAGCCGAGGTGGTCGAAGTGGGCGCCGCCGGTGGCGTCCCACGGGCTGCCGACAGGGCCCTCGCTCAGCTCGATGTGGGGGGCGGTGCTGGAGAACACGATCCGGTAGGACCAGTCCCCGAGGGTGTCGGTCTGGGGCGGGCTCCACTCGATCCCGACGGCGGCGAGGTCACCCATGGCGGCTTCGAGGTCGGGCACGGCGAAGCACACGTGGTAGAAGTCGGTCACCGGGGTCAGTCTCCCGTCCTGGTTGGCGTTGCGTCGAGGATGTCGAGGGTGTCGCGGCGGGCGGGCGGCGGGAACGCGTGGCGTCGCGCGCCGCTCACCACGACCAGCGCGCCAAAGAAGATGACGACCCCGACCCAGGGCAGCGCGCTGATGCCGAGGCTGCTCAGCGCGATCCCGCCGGTCAGGGCGCCAGCAGCCATCCCAGCGTTCAGGACGGTCACCAACATCGACTGGGCCACGGTGACCGATTCACGCGCGGCGCCGGCGGATGCGGCCTGGAACACGGTCGGCGCGCCACCGAGGGTGAAGCCCCACACCGCAACGGCGATGACGACGATCCCTGGTGCCGTCCCGACCAGCGCGAGGGTCGCCATGACGAAGGCGAACAGAGCCATGCTGGCAATTGCCAGGGCTCGCAGGTGCCCGTCGATGAGTAGCCCGGTGACCCACAACCCAGCTATCGCCGCGACCCCGAACACCAGCAGCACTGCGCCGACCTGGTGGCCGAGCCCGGCCCGGCTCAGGACCGGCGCCACGTAGGTGAACACGGTCATGTGGCCCAGTTCGAAGGCAACCGCAGCGAGCAGGACCGCCGCCAGACCCGGCCGACGCAGCACACGGGCCAGCGGCACCCTGTCTCGCGCGGGTTCGCCGGGCACCTCGGGCACGGCGGCGAGGACCCATCCGGCCGCGGCTACCGACAGCACGGCCACCGCCGTGAAGATCGTTCGCCAGCCGACCATAGTGGCCGACAGGGTGCCCAGCGGTACCCCGAAGGCCAGCGCCAGCGGGATCCCGCTCATCGAGATCGCCAGCGCCCGCCCCTTCACCCGCTCGTCGACCAGCCGCATCGCGTAGCCCGCGATCATGGCCCATTGGATGCCTGCGGCCATCCCGGCCAGCAGCCGGCCGGCCATCGTCACTGCGAACACCGAAGAGATCGCGGTCAGAAGATTCACCGCAGCCACAGTCACGATCGTGATCAGCAGCAGTCGCCTGCGGGGCACCCCGCGGGTCAGCGCGGTAAACGGAATCGCGGCCACCACCGAGCCGGCCGCGTAGATGCTGAGCAGCTGACCCGCGCGGGCTGGCGACTCGGCGAGACCGGCGCCGATCTGCGGTAACAGGCCGGCCGGGATCGTCTCGGTCAACATCGTCAAGAACCCGGTCGCAGCCAACGCGAGCAGCCCCGAGACCGGAAACCGCCCGCATACCGAGCCCTTGGCTGCTGCTTGCGCGCTCGTGGCCTGTTCCATGTCTTCGATGCTCGCGCGGTGGAACTGATAAGTCCAAGACCTATTTGCGCTGACGTTGATACCTGGCCATGCTGAATGCATGGAGCTGCGGCAACTGGTCTACTTCGACGCCGTCGTCCGCCACGGCGGGTTCACCCGCGCCGCCGAGCAGCTACACGTCGCCCAACCCGGTATCTCCGCACAGATCCGCCAACTGGAGGCCGAGCTCGGCGTCGCTCTGCTGGCCCGCACCACCCGACAGGTGCGCCTCACCGACGCCGGCGAACGGTTCCTGACCCGCACCCGGCGCATCCTCGACGAGCTCGACGCTGGCCGCGCCGACATGGCCCGACTGACCGGCGTCCTGACCGGACGGGTCCGCATCGGCACCGTCGAAGCCCTCGACCCATTCGACCTGCCCGCTGCCCTGGCCGCCTTCCACGACAGGTACCCCGGTGTCGAGGTCATCCTGCGGCCCAGCCCGGTCGGGCAGCAGCTCCTCGACGACCTCGACGCCTACGAGATCGACCTGGCCCTGGGACCCACCCCACCCGGACTACCGGATCGGTTCACCACGCTGCCGCTGTTCAGAGAGGAGATCGTCGTCATCACCGGCGTTGATCATCACCTCGACGCTCACCGAGGCATCTGGTTCGCAGCGTTGCGGGACGAACGGTTCGTCAGCTTTCCGCCCGGCACCGGACTGCGCCGCATCCTCGACACAGCCGCAGCCCCGGCCGACTTCGTGCCGCGCGTGCCCTACGAGAGCACCAGCCTGACCCAGATCCGCGACCTCGTCAGCCACGGCCTCGGCATCGCCCTCGTCCCCACCTCCGTCGCCACCGCACCCGGCCGACCCGTGACCACCCATTCCGTGCACCCCGACCCGATCCAGCGCGCCATCGCCCTCACCCACCGCCGCGATCCGCCGCTACCCCCTGCCGCCCAAGCCTGCCGAGAACTCCTCCAACGCTGGCCAACAGCACAACCCGCCCACACGAACAGCAACGTCTGACACCTCGGCTCGGCGTCGGCTGCTGCCAGGTGCCACGAGCGCCTGATCGCACGCGGGCCAGCGAACGACACCGAGCCCTACCTACCACCCAGCATGACTCGCTCCAGAGCGGAACGCCGGTCAACCCGCGTGGGCCGCTGTGTGCCGTATCCCGATCGGTGACCGGAACGGGTTCCTAGCTGGGACGGGTGGTCCTACTC
>JACCUF010000399.1 GCA_013811975.1 Geodermatophilaceae bacterium
AACTCGATGATCGTGCGCGGGAAACCCGGACGCGCCACAGTCAACATCCTAGCGGAGCTAACCGGATAAGCATGATGCGCATAACCGCGGCAAGGAAGTCCGGCAGTTGATCGACCAGGAGTCGTCGGTTGCCGCCAGCGACGGACTCGTCAGGATCCGACTAGACCTTTCCTACGACGGGGCCGATTTTGCCGGCTGGGCATCTCAGCCCGGGCAGCGCACCGTACTCGGCGTTGTGGCCGGCGCCCTCGAGGTGCTGCTTCCAAGCAGCGGCCCGGTGACGGTTGCCGGGCGCACCGATGCTGGTGTCCACGCGACCGGCCAAGTGGCTCATCTGGATGTCGCGGCCGAGCAGTGGGCCGGCATCGGCGATCTGCGCGCGAAACTGGCCGGGTTGCTTCCGCACGACGTACGGGTCCGCGAGGTCCGCGAGGTGCCAGCGGCCTTCGATGCCCGGTTCGCCGCGCTCTGGCGACGCTACGTCTATCGGATCAGTGACGCGCCTTGGGGCGTGGAACCGTTGCGGCGCACCGACACCCTGCATTGGCGTCGGTCGCTGGCCGAGGACGTGATGCAGCGTTCGAGTACGAAGCTGCTCGGCACCCATGACTTCGCCGCTTACTGCCGGCGTCGCGCCGGGGCCACGACGATCCGGGAACTCCAGCACCTCAAGATCGAACGGACCGGCCACCTGATAGAGGCCGAGGTGCAGGCAGATGCGTTCTGCCATTCGATGGTGCGCAGCTTGATCGGAGCCCTGCTCGCAGTCGGGGATGGGCGTCGACCACCAGACTGGCCGGCATCGCTGCTCACGCTCCCGGCTCGGACCGGTGACCTACAGGTCGCGCCGGCTCACGGACTCACTCTGGTCGCGGTCGGGTACCCGCCCGACGACCAGTTTGCCCCCCGTACAAAGGTAACTCGCACAGTCCGCCAACTGCCTGGCCCCGACTAGTCCGGTGGCAGGCACGGCCTCCGGTAGTTCAGCCCGCACATAACTTGCACCCAGCCTGCCGTGCGGCAATCGTGTCCTGATCGTGGCTGATTCGTGACCACCGACCGGGGTTCCGGCGAGTCAAATCGACCTAGCGTCCGCGACCGGAGATTGGTCACCCACCGCCGGGGTCCTCGGGATGGTACGGATGGAAGGGGGCACCACGTGAGCGACCCACAGCAGACCCCGACCGACCGGCACGGCCTGCCAGCAGGCGTGGCCGTCGTGATCCCGGCCAAGGACGAGACCGAACTCATCGGTCGGACCGTTCTGGCCGCCCGCGAGATCCTCGGAGTCGACGTCATCATCGTCGTCGACGACGGCAGCTCCGACCGCACCGCGGCCACCGCACGTGCGGCTGGCGCGGCAGTTGTCTCCCATCGTCGCAACCGTGGCAAGGCAGCGGCGATGGCGACCGGGGCCCAAGCGGTCGCGCTACTCGACGCAGCCCGCGCCCAGACCGTACGAGAGTCTGCCGCCCAGCCACCCGCCGCGCGCGGCCTGCTCTTCCTCGATGCTGACCTTGCCGAGAGTGCCTGTGGTGCAGCCGGTCTGGTTGACCTCGTACTGGCAGGTCACGCCGATATGACCATCGCGATCCTCCCGTCGCAACATGCGCCGGGCGGTGGCCGGGGCCGGGTGGTCGACCTCGCGCGACAGGGCATCATCACCGCGACCGGCTGGCTGCCGACGCAGCCACTCTCCGGGATCCGCTGCCTGTCACGTGCGGCCTTCGACGCGGCGTCACCGCTCGCGGCCGGCTGGGGGGTGGAGACCGCGCTGACCATCGACCTGCTCCGGGCCGGCATGCGGGTCCGGGAGGTGCCGTGCGAGCTTTTCCACCGGGTCAGCGGCGCGGACCTGGCGGGCACCCTGCACCGCGCGGCGCAGTATCGCGACGTCGCCCGTGCCCTGGCCGCCCGTGGCCTGCTCGACCTCGGGTTGCGACGTCTGCTCAGGCCGGTCCCGCGAAGTTGTTGAGTCGACTACCGGGCCGGTGTCGGGGCCTGATCCGCGGGCGCACCGAGCGGCCACGAGCAGCGGCACCGCCAGACTCATTCCCATCGCGAGAACAACGATCCCGGAGTCGTTGACCGCGGTACCGATCACCAGCCCAACCAGCAGGCAGCCCACGCCCGGTGCCAGTACGGGGGCCAGGGTCAGCACCGGCCGCATCGCGGCCCCGCCCCAGCGTTGCGGCCGGAACAACACGAACACGAGCAGCGCGACCGAGCCGAGCGCAAGCAGCGTCAGTGGACTGCCGACGAGATTGGCCAGGTTCTGGGACAGCTTCCGGATCAGGATGGCACCGATTTCGCCGTCCAGCACCGACCCAACGAATCGGCCGAGATGGGTCCGGTCCGCTGCTGGGCGCAGCCAGTCCCCGACGGACAGGGCGACCATCACCAATGCGGCGCCGGCCAAGACGGCCACGACCCGGCCGAGGAGCAGCCGTACGCCCGCGACGACGAGGACGAACAGGGCGAACATGGGCACGATCGACGGTGGGCCGCCGAAATCACTTCCCAGTCCCGGGGTCCCGTCGACCACGACGGCGAACAGACCGATGACCGCCACCACGACGGCGCCGAGCCGGCGCCGCCCGGCCCGAACCGCGGAATCGGCCAGGGCGATCGCCAGGAGTAGGCAGCCGGTCGCGAAAAGGGCGAATTGCACGTTGCCCAGGCCGTAGAAGCGCCCGGCGACCAGCGGCTGCAGGCCCATCGGTGCGGAGATCGTCAGCCGACTACCGGCTAGGACGTCCCCGCCGAGCACCGCCGCGGTCAGCCCGCCGACGACGGCCATCGGGAGCAACGGATGGCCTCGCCAGGGCCCGGCCAGTGTCACCGTGGTCACCAATGCCACCACGACGAGCATCGTGCCCAGCAAGACTGGGACCCCACCCCACCGCCACCACGGAACCAGGTGGGCCAGGAAGGACGCCGCTGGGACCGCGGCCAGACCGATCGAGGCGACGGCGAGCCACATCGGCCAAGGGCACTCCGCGTCCGGTCTATCCCGCCGGCGCAGCGCAACGCGTGCGACCGTGGCCAGGAAGAGCAGATGGACGACGACCAGACCGTTGAACATCCAGCCCACGACCGGCCGGGCCGCGGCAGAGGCCGTCTCGAGGTCAACCAGCCGGGCGAGCACCTCCGCGGCGTCTCCGGCACCGGGTCGGGTGCGCAGCGGCGCCCCCACCAGATCCGGGGGTGCCCGCAGGCCGAGCAGCTCGACCAGGGTCGGCGTGAGATCCAGGGTCTGCGCGATCCCCGGCTGACGGGTCGAGGAACTGGTCAGCAACCCCGACGCGGGTTCCTCGCCAAGGTTCCCCCGGACCGCGAGCAGGTCCAGTCGCGGGGTCGGCCCGCTGTCGGCCAGGGCGGCCACCACAACCGTGGCCCGGGGTCCGGCTGCCTCGAGTACTACCGCCACCCGCTCGTCGAGCGCGGCAGCCTGCTCAGACCGGGCAGGGCTCCCTCCGGAGGGATCGGTCAGAGCACCGGCATCGACCACGATCAGGTCGGAGGTCACGGCTTCGCGAACGAGCCGGTCAAGACCTGAGTTCTCGGCGGGTAGGCGCTGGTAGTCACCCACCACCCGGCCGGCGCTGTTGGTCAGGGCGATTGCTGCGCCGGGACCGATCGCCCGCGATCGGACCTGCTGATCGGCCAGCAGATTGCCGAGAACACCTGGTTGTGCCCCGTACAAGGCCCGGTCAGCCGCTTCGAGGTAGACCGACCAACGCGGCACGCGGCCCCCGACCGGGTCGTCCAGGTCGTTGCAGCGGGCACGACCCTCACCGGGCGAGTCGGCGGCTCGCCGACCCGCCGAAACCGCCAGCCACCCGTCGGCCGGGCAGGCG
>JACCUF010000415.1 GCA_013811975.1 Geodermatophilaceae bacterium
AGAGCCCGGCGACGCTCAGGTGCCCGACACCCTGCGCTGCGGCGGCAGCGGCCACGAGATCCGGCCAATCCGACGCGTGTGCGCCGCCACGGGACAGGCCCGAGTCGAGTTTGAGGTGTACCTGCGCCACGCAGCCGCAGGCCTGTGCGGCATCGGCGATCTCCTCGAGCATCCAGATCGAGGAGGCCGACAGAGACACATCCTGGGTCAACGCTTGGGTGAGGTCCTCTCCAGTGCCAGTCAGCCAGGCCAGGATGGGTACGCCGATACCAGCCTCGCGCAGAGCGAGGGCTTCCTCGATGACCGTCACACCCAGCATGTCCGCGCCGCCACGAACGGCGGCTACCGCACTGGGGACCAGGCCGTGCCCGTACCCGTCGGCCTTGACGCCCGCCATCAGCGGCCGCCGGGCTTTGGCCTTCAGCGTCGCAACGTTGTCGGCGATGGCGTCGAGATCAATGATGATCTCAGCTCGGTCCAGCCTGGATGTGTGCATCTGGGCCAGTTTCCCATCCCAGAGCGGAGTCCAGTCATCCCGCGTCGAGCAGCGCCTTCAGTAGGTCTCGCAGCTCCTGGTGCCCCCGTTTGCCCAACACGGCGATGATGCTTCCTTCGATGCCCTCGATGGTCGCGATGCCAGCGGCGATGCACGCCTGCCCCTTCTCGGTGAGCACAATGAGCTTGGCGCGTCGGTCGGCGGGGTCTGGGTGGCGGACCACGTACTGCATCCCCTCCAGCTCGTCGACGAGCTCCCCCATCGCCTGAGGGGTCATGTTTGCCCTGCGGGCCAAGTCAGTCAGCCGTGAACCGTCCGGCCCGATCTGGGCGAATACCGCCGAGTGGGACGGCTTCTGCGGGAAGCCGGCCCCGACTACGCCGTTAACGATCTTGAAGCCCAACAGGCTGTAAGCCTGGCCCAACAGCGCGACGGTGTTCAACGGCTCTCGGTCGGACTCTTGCGCGCTCGCCATCGAAGTCCTAAGGTCGTCCTGAATAACAGGCTTACCTTATCATCAGGTCGATTTTCACCCTTCAGGAGACACACCGTGAGCGTTCAAGAGGTTTCTGTTGCCACGTCGGATGACACGTTCGCTCGGCGAAGCGGAACCGTGTGTCTGTGGGGCGCAGTCCTCGGGGCGGCATCCGGTGTCTTCCTCGCCGTGGTGCCCACCCAGGTCGACAGCGACGTATACAGCTACCCGCTAGAGAACATGCCCTTCGCCGCCATCCAGGTGTTTTTCTTCATCCAGCACCTCGCTCTGCTGATCGGAGTGATCGGTTTGTGGCGCTCCGGAGCCACCGGAAGTTCTTGGCTCGCCAAATTCGGTGTCGGTGCCGCCGTCGCCGGAATGGGGCTGCTGGCCCTCCTCGAGTTGGCCGCGATCACCGTGGCGAACGCCGCATACCCCGGCCCCCGCACTGATCTGTTCGATGCCTTATACGGAGTGGCCTCGCTGGTCATCGGGGCCGGCCTGGTCCTGGCCGGCGTCGCTGTGCTGCGGACCCGCCTGTGGCACGGGTGGCCGCGGTGGATTCCACTCGCCGCCGGTATCTACGTGTTCGTGCCGATGATTCCTGCGATCATGGGGCCCTTCGTCCTGGCTCGACTGTCCATCGCCGGCTGGATGCTGCTGTTCGCGATGCTCGGCTGGGCCCTGATGCGAAGCAGCGCGCCCGGAAGCGCCTCGATCACGTCACTGGCCAACAGCGCGCCCGCCCGCTCGGCGAGCTGACCAGCACGACCGTGCACGTGCGCCCCGAGAGCGGCGGCAAGCCCGGCTTCGACCCCAGCCGCGAGCAGCGACCCGATGATCCCGGTCAACACGTCACCGGTTCCCGCCGAGGCGAGCGCGGCCGTACCTGTGGCGTTGACGTAGGTGTGGCCGTCTGGATCGACGACGATCGTGGCCGCGCCCTTGAGCAGCACCGTCACTCCGAGCTTCGTCGCCAACTCCGTGACCGCGGCCAACCGGTCGGTGCCCAGGGGTACGTCGAAGTCGGCGAACTCACGGTCGTGCGGGGTCAGCACCGTCCCCGCCGATCGGGTCCTGAGCAGCTCAAGTCGTCGGGCAACCAATCGCAGTCCGTCTGCATCGACGACCACGGGTAGGTCCATCGCCAGGACGTCGGCCAGGACCTGCTCAGCCCGCTTGTCGCGCCCCAGGCCCGGACCGACCGCCCACGCTTGGACTCGACCGATCTCCGACGGCACGCCGTCAGAGACCAGCGCCTCGGGCCATGCCGAGCTCACGCCTAGGGCCGCCGGACCCACGTACCGGACCAGGCTCGAGCGCATCCGCAGGGCCGCACCCACGGTGAGGACAGCTGCGCCCGGATAGCCGGCCGATCCGGCGGCCACACCGAGGATGCCGCCGCTGTACTTGTCATCGCCGTCCCCTGCGCGCGGTAGGACCTCGGCCACGTCGGCATCGGTGAGCCGCAGCGCCGCCGGGGCGGCGAGATGGCGCCCCAGTCCGATGTCGACGACGCCGAGGTCGCCGACGTGCTCGCGGCCCTCGCCCACGGTCAGTCCGAGCTTGATCGCTCCTAACGTCACGGTGCGATCGGCTCTGAAAGCCGGCCCGTCGACGACGCCGGTATCGGGATGCACGCCGCTGGGCAGGTCCACCGCCACCCGCAGCCCCGACGCATCGTTGGCCGTTTGAACGACCTCATCGGCCGGGGCGCGCAGCGCACCCGTCGTGCCTATCCCGACGATGCCATCGAGTATCAGATCCGCTCGGTCGACAGCCACAGCCAGATCCGGGATCGTGTCCAGAGCACGGATCCGACCGCCCGCGCGCAGCAATGCTGCCGCGCCGCCGGCATGCAGCCGATCCGCATCCAGAGCCACTGCCACGACGCCGGCGCCACGGCGGGCCAACAGCGCCCCGGCGAAGAGGGCATCACCGCCGTTGCTCCCGGTGCCGGCCAGAACCACCACGCGCGCGCCGTACACCCGCGGCAACCAGGCAACGCAGCGCGCCGCGAGCCCTGCGGCCGCCCGATCCATCAGCGAGCCGTCAGGAACAGTCCTCATCAGCGCCTGCTCGGCCGCCCGGACGG
>JACCUF010000420.1 GCA_013811975.1 Geodermatophilaceae bacterium
TACCCCGGCACTGTGCCGCCGCCCAACGGGCAGGTGGGCATTCCCACCTGGGTGGGCTGGCAGCACTTCTTCAACTTGTTCCTGTTCACGTTCATCATCCGGTCCGGAATCCAGATCTTGGCCGACCATCCCCGGCTCTACTGGACTCGGCACAGCACGCCGAGCAAGCAGTGGTTCCGTTTCCAGAAGGCGGTACCCGACGATTCGTTGTGGACGTCGAAGCAGGACTCCGTGACTCTGCCGGGACAGGTCGGCCTACCCGGGATCCGCCACTCGATCGGCCTCGCCCGCTGGTGGCACCTTGGGATCACCACCCTGTGGTTGCTCAACGGCGCGATCTTCTACATCCTGATATTTTCCACTGGCCACTGGCAGCGCCTCGTCCCGACGAGCTGGGACTTCCTCCCCCATGCGGTCTCGGTGGCGATCCAGTACCTGTCGCTGGACTGGCCCGTCGAGACCGGCTGGGTTGCCTACAACAGCCTGCAGGTCCTCGGATACTTCGTCACCGTCTTTATCGCCGGCCCGCTGGCCATCCTGACCGGCCTGGGCATGTCACCGGCACTGTCCACCCGTTTCACGCGGATCAGCTCGGTTCTGAGCATTCAGACCGCCCGCTCGCTGCACTTCCTGATCACGGTCTACTTCATCGTCTTCATCGTGGCGCATGTGGCCCTGGTCTTCGCCACGGTGATGCGGGAGAACCTCAATCACATGTACGCCGGCCGCGACGGCGACTCCTGGGTCGGTTTCTGGGTCTTCGCCGCCTCGATGGTCATCGTCATCGTCGGGTGGGTCGCGGCCACCCCGTTCACGCTGCGCCACCCCCGCGCCGTACAGCGCATCGGATACGCGTTGATCGGACCCGCGCAACGCCTGTTCGAGCGCGTCGACGCCAAGCCCGGCCAGTACACCGAGAAAGACATCTCACCCTACTTCTGGCACAACGGGAAATACCCTGAGACCGACGAGTACAAGGCGCTGCACGACACCGACTTCGTCGACTACCGACTGCAGATCGGCGGCCTGGTCAACAACCCCGTCGAGCTGAGCCTGACCCAGCTGCGCACCCTGCAGCACCACGAGCAGATCACCCAGCACTTCTGCATCCAAGGCTGGTCCGGAGTCGCGAAGTGGGGCGGCGTCTCCATGCAGACCATCGTGGAACTGGTCAAGCCCAGACCCGAGGTCCAGTGGGTTGTCTTCTACTCCCTCGCAGACGGACCGGACGGGGGCATCTACTACGACGCGCACCCGCTCGCGCAGATGAGCTACCACCTGACGATGCTGGCCTACGACATGAACGGCGAAGCGCTGTCGTACGGGCACGGCGCCCCTCTGCGGCTGCGCAACGAGGTCCAACTCGGCTTCAAGATGGTCAAGTGGCTCAAGGGCATCGAGTTCGTCGAGGACTTCTCACGCGTCGGCGGCGGCTACGGCGGGTACAACCAGGACCACGAGTTTTTCGGCAACCGGCAAGGCCTCTGATGTCAGCCATCAGTTCCCGGCCGGTCTGCAGGGGGCCCCGATGACGCACCTGGCGTCGAATGAGCTTCTGATGCAGCGCAGTTGACGTGGCTGCGCAACCGGATGAAGGAAGCCGCGCCGCAGGCCCTGCCGGTCGCAACGTGAGCGGCCTGCGTACCGGCGTGTGGTCGGCGACCCTGTCCGTCCTGGTCCTGGCTGCCGCGGGTGCTGTGGGCATCGCCCTCAACCAGCCGTGGCTGTTCCCTCGCTCGGACCGACCCTCTTGGTCGTCGCGGAGACGCCCCGCGCGCCGGCGGCTCACCCACGCAACGTCCTCGTCGGGCACCTCGTGGGACTCGGCGCGGGCTTGATCGGCCTGCTCGTCACGGGCCTGCGCAGTCACCCCTCCGCCGTGCAAGAGGGACTCACCGGCCGCCGGCTCGTGGCCGTGTGCCTGGCCATCGGCCTCACCGCGCTGCTGCTGCAGATCATCCGCCGCCCTCACCCACCAGCGGGGGCCACGACCCTGATCGTCGCGCTGGGCATCCTGCGCACCACGCACCAGCTGCAGACCATGGCGCTAGCCATCGTGGGGGTCGCCGCCGTCGCGGCCCTCGTGCACCTGCGTACCTCGACGTCGACAGCTCCGACGTAAGCCCTAGCGGTCGGCAGTGGTCCCGCGGCCGACGAAGAAGCCGACGACGATGCCC
>JACCUF010000448.1 GCA_013811975.1 Geodermatophilaceae bacterium
CCTTGCCTCCCGGAACTCGTTCAGTTCCTCGCGCGCTGCGCCGTCACGCTTCGAAAGCAGCGAGACGGCTGGTGAGGCGCCACCCTTCCTTCTGCCTACGACCCTCGCCGGACGAGCTGGTTGTGGCTTCCCGCTCGCACCCGCCGTGCGCGCAGGACGCACTCGACGGCCTGGGAGCCGGCAGAGAGTTCGACCAAGTCGCCGGTGACAACCCCGGTGAATGAGCTGCGGTCAGGTGCTCATCCTCGCCGACCCGCTCTGGTTGGCCGCTGATGTTGGCCCACGACCGCGACCGCCAGGGCTGTCATGGCCTCCGTGGCGTCCCGGTCGGACAAGCCGTGCTCGATGCACAGCGATCGCCAGGTCCCAAAGGCCGTCGCGTGACCCACCACGGCACCGAGTCGCCGTCGACGCGCTTTCGATGCGCGGAACGGCTCCAGCAAGACCTCTGCGAAGTGGCCGTCTCGCTGTGCGATCGCCGCCCGGCGGTGCGGGGGCAGGTCCGCCATGTCGCGATAGATGCAGGTAAGCATGTCGACTCCCTCCCGGTAGAACCGGTAGAGGTCGGTCAGGCCGGCTTGCAGTCGTTCCACCGGGTCCACGTACCGCGCCCAAGCGCTCGGATCTGGCGGAACCTGTTGAGCCAGCCAATGCGCTGAGCACGCGGCAAAGATTGCACCCTCGTCGGCGAAGTGACGGTAGACAGTCAGCCTGGTGACGCCGGCTTCCTTGGCGATCCCGGCGATCGTGGTCGCGGCCGGCCCGATGGTTCCGTGCAGGCCGGCTGCCGCCTCGACGATCCGCTGGTGGGTCTCGTCGACCTGTTCGGCCCGCTTGCGCATCTGGTATGACCGCGACTTCGATGAACGCTGGTGTTTACTCAACCCTTGACATCCGAACTCCACCGGGTGGACGATTTCGCAGAACAGCAATGTACTTCGAAACAAGGGAGCGGAACGCAACCATGCCCGGCACCGAGGCGCCACACCTGACCATCGTCCGACCAGGCGAGGGTAGGGAGGGAAGTCTGGGCACCATCGGAGTGGCTTTCAAGCTCTGGGGCCAGGACACCGACGGTGCCCTGTCCATCGTCGAGCACCCGTTCCCGGTCGGCGCGCTGGTCCCTCCGCACCTGCATACCCGCGAAGATGAGTATTCGATCGTGACCGAGGGAGAGATCGGTTTCCGGTCCGGTGACCGAGAGGTGGTGCTGGGGGCGGGCGGATACATCACCAAGCCCCGCGGCGAGCTGCACGCGATGTGGAACGCAGGTAAGACCCCGGCGCGCATGATCGAGGTGATCAGCCCGGCAGGCTTCGAGAACTTCTTCCGCGACCTGGCCGACCTCGGCTCAGCCGGCCCTCCCGCTTTCGCCACGATCGCCGAACTAGCAGACTCCTACGGGCTGCAATTCGGTCACGCCGACTGGCTGCTCGACATCATCGCCCGCTATGGCCTCAATCCTCTGCCGGGACCGTAGTCCTGCGTGGAAGAACCGCCGGTTCAGATCGGCGTTAGGTCGTTCGTCCCGTCCTTGCCGCCGTACGCCGAGCCAGACTCGACGGTTGTGCCGATACCCCCCGAGCATTTCCCGATCCCGCCATCGGCATGTGCGTGCGTTGGCTGTCAAACGCGGGCCTTGGTCATCGATCGCCGTCGACCAGGCTCAACACCTACTCGCATCTCTGACCGTCTGCCGAGGATCGCACTCGAGAGGGCGCCGCTACCCTCACGGACCTCGTGCTACGGCCCTCCTACGGACTCTCTGCGGACCGGCGGGGACGAATCAGGGCTCTGACCTGGGCTTTTTCTCTGTCGGGTAGTTGACCCAGGACTACCGCCCCATGGTTGACGAACGTTGACATTCGATGAAATGAGCACCTGACCTGGCCTTTTGAAGGTTCGGACGGTTGGTCATCGTTGGCCGTTGAGTGACCTCCTGCGGACTAGGTGCGGACAATCCACAGTGGACACCGGAGTTGACCTCAAGCCGCGAACGTGGGCCAGGACAGTGTTGTCCGGTCTGCCTTCCAGCCGTCGACGCGCCCTGATTCCCGCGCTGAGATCGTTGGTCGACGCCGCAGAATCTGTCTCCGACGGATTGTGGTCAGCATTGGATGCCTAGCCTGCCGTTGGACGACCGCTAGCCGAATCCCGTCCATTACAGCCCGCAACCCCCGATAAGGAGGCGCACGTGGAATTCGAACACGTCATCGAGGTCATCGGCACGGCATCGAGACTGTCGGAGTCGCGACCATCGTTCTCGGCGCCCTTGCCGCGACGGCGCCTTCGCCCGCCGCCTTCTCGCTCGTCAAGGGCTGCACCCTGCCTACCAGCGCTACCGGCAGGGGGCTGGGCAAGGCCATTCCTGCTCGGCCGCGAATTGCTCGTGGCTGATGACATCATCCGGACGGTCGCGATCTCGCCGAGAGCGTCGGGTGTCAATGCCGACTGAAAACGAACCCGGTTGTGCTGATTGAAAGTGGACCCCCCTCGTCTTGCTCGGTCATGGTTTCGGTCAGTCCTGGTC